>NZ_JAUBTU010000047.1:0-52436 GCF_036705085.1 Microcoleus sp. B6-A1 | reverse complement strand
CCGTCCTTTTTGGACGGGCGAGACGCCCATCCCACAATAACAATTAAAATTGTAAGTTATTTAATTCGCGATCCTAAAAAAGATTTTAATTTTTAACCGCAGATGAACGCGGATTAACGCAGATTTATTTAGATATATCTGCTGTTATGTGCGTTCGTCTGCGGTTGGTTTCAAGAAAAAGGGCTGACAAGAAATTTATCAGCGCTGTGCTTCTGCAACAACTTCATTTCTGATCGGAGTTGGCTGTTCGGAGGATTTTTCAGCACTATGCTGCAATGCCTGATACAGGCGATTTAAAGCGCTGATGTATGCTTCTGCGGACGCTACGATAATGTCGGTATTTGCCGAGTGACCGGAAAATACTTTGCCTTCGTGGCGCAAGCGAATTGTTACTTCCCCGATCGCATCTATGCCCGCTGTTACCGATTGTACAGAAAACTCGATCAACTCGTTCGGTACGTTTACCACCCGGTTAATTGCCCTGTAAATCGCATCCACAGGCCCAGTGCCGATCGCAGCATCGGTCAATTCTTCACCCGCCGGATTCCGCACAGTGACAGTTGCTGTCGGGCGAGATTTGTCGCCGCAAGAAACTTGCACCAATTCTAAGCGGAAAAGTTCCGGTGCTTGGTGCACTTCGTTATTGGCGATCGCCTCTAAATCCCAATCCGTAATCTCTTTTTTCTTGTCTGCCAAATCTTTAAACTTGACAAAAGCCTTATTTAGCTCATCGTCGGCCATTTCAAAACCCAACTCTTTCAAGCGAGTGTGGAAAGCGTGGCGCCCCGACAATTTACCCAGCACGATTTGATTTTCAGTCAAGCCGATCGACTCAGCGTCCATAATCTCGTATGT
Source organism: Microcoleus sp. B6-A1 (assembly GCF_036705085.1). Taxonomy (NCBI): domain Bacteria; kingdom Bacillati; phylum Cyanobacteriota; class Cyanophyceae; order Oscillatoriales; family Microcoleaceae; genus Microcoleus; species Microcoleus sp. B6-A1. The sequence goes on along the minus strand of NZ_JAUBTU010000047.1, from coordinate 51,581 downwards.
CCGCTTATTTTTCAGCACCCCGTCTTGGTGAATTCCCGACTCGTGAGCGAAAGCATTTGCCCCGACAATCGCCTTATTTGGCTGCACCAACATCCCCGTCAAATTGGAAACCAAGCGGGAAGTTTTATAAATTTGGCGCGAGTCAATATTTGTCAGCGGTTCCTCAGAATCGGCAGGCCGGCCCAAGAACGGATTATAATATTGACGCCGCACGTAAAGCGCCATTACCAACTCTTCCAGAGCCGCATTTCCCGCCCGTTCGCCAATCCCGTTAATCGTGCATTCTAACTGTCTGGCGCCATTTTTCACAGCTTCCAAAAAGTTAGCAACTGCCAATCCTAAGTCATTGTGACCGTGAACAGAAATAATTGCGCGATCGATATTCGGCACATTTTCCTTAATTCCGCGAATCAAAGCCCCAAATTCGCTCGGAGTCGTGTAGCCGACAGTATCGGGAATATTAACAGTAGTCGCACCCGCTGCGATCGCCCGTTCTAGAACCTGATACAAAAACTCCGGTTCCGATCGACAAGCATCTTCCGGCGAAAACTCCACATCATCCACAAAAGACTTAGCGTAAGCCACCATTTCCGGCACAATTTCCAGAACCTCAGCCCGCGTCTTTTTCAGCTTATACTCCAAGTGAATATCGGACGTAGCCAGAAACGTATGAATTCGCGAATTTACGGCGGGTTTGAGAGCCTCGGCTGCTGTTTTAATATCCGGCTTTCTCGCCCGTGCTAAACCGCAAATTGTCGGCCCATCTTCCGTGCCAACCGATCGGGCTATTTTTTGGACTGCCTCGAAATCTCCCGTGCTGGTGAAAGGGAAACCCGCTTCAATCACATCCACGCCCAATCTCGCTAACTGGCGGGCAATAGTCAGCTTTTCATCCACATTCAGAGAAGCACCCGGAGATTGTTCTCCGTCCCGCAAAGTCGTATCGAAAATAATAATCCGGTCTTGACTTGGTTGAGTTTTCATAGCTCTAAAAAGTGTTTTCCTGATTTTTACTTGTCCGTTTTTCTGGATTTTTAGCCTCCAGCCAGTCGATTTTAGATTTTAGATTTTAGATTTTAGATTTACTCCACAGATGAATCTGGGAACTTGAACCTTAGTCTAAAATTTTGGGCTACTGGCGGCTCCTATCGGAAAGCAAGTATGCGTTTTTGGGCGGGGGCACCAGTCCCGTGTTTCGCGCCAATAACGAATAATTAATAACCCATAACCCATAACCCATAACTGCTGACTAATAACTACTAACTAATGACTAATGACTAATGACTAATAACTACTGACTAATGACTAATAATCCATCTTCTCGATATGTTCCCTAATTTCATTTAGGTCTATATACCTATCTGTAGCATTTCGTAACTCTCTAGCAATCATTCCTTCGGTTGATACCACAGTAATATGAGTATTTTTCGAGCGGAGCAGTTCGATCGCCCGCTCAAAATCCCCATCCCCGCTAAACAGCACAACTTGGTCGTATTGATCCACGGTATTAAACATATCAACCACAATCTCTATGTCTAAATTAGCCTTTTGAGAATATCTGCCCGAAGCATCGTCGTAATATTCCTTAAGAATTTTAGTGCGAACCGTGTAACCCAGACTGATCAAAGCATCTCGAAATCCCCTTTGATCTTGGGGGTCTTTCAGACCCGTATACCAGAAAGCATTGATCAAGATGACATTCGGCTGCGAAGTTTTGAAATATTCGAGCACCCTGCGAGGATCAAAAAACCAACCGTTCTTTTGTTGAGCGTAGAACATATTGTTCCCGTCCACAAAAATAGAAAGGCGGTTCATTAAGTTTGTCATAGAAACTTAGACCTAATAATTGTAGAAAGAAGTTAATCTAAATATCACATTTTAGCAACATGGAGCTAACTGAGGCAATAGATTAGACTTCAGAAAACTCCATCTCCCCAGTATTTCATATTTTCGGCTCTACCGCCAGAGGGTTCTTTTAACCCTGCTTGCATTTGAGCGAGGGGCCCTCACAAACTATACGCCTAGTAACTCAATACCGGCTGCCGTGTCAAGGTTAATGGCGCCTTCAAACTACCGCGCCCACCGCCCTACCGCCAAGCAGGCATACGCCCAGCGCATAGCAGTAGATTTTGCTCCCCTGATTTCATAGCGCAGACTACCTCCGCTCAAGCCTTTTTGCTTTCAAGAGCCCAGCGAGCTAACTCTGTCCGGTTGTGCAGACCTGTTTTGCCCAGCATATTGCTGACGTGGCTTTCGATAGTCCGCTGGCTGACATTCATCACGTCTGCGATCTGGCGGTTTGCCATACCCTGCGCTAGCAACTGTACCACCTTTAACTCAGTGGGAGTCAATTCGACATTGCGGCGCGCCTTAATTTTTGTGCCACTCTCTATACCTGGATTTGAGTGGCCAATCAAGCGGGAGGCTGCTTTCAGAGAAGATTCTACTTGGGCTACCAGTTCTTCTGGTTCAAAAGGCTTGACTATATAAACGTCCGCCCCAGTGCTCAAGCCTTTTACTCGGTCTGAACTTTGACCTTTTGCGGACAAGAAAAGAACCGGAATCCAGTTAGTGCGAGGGTCTTCTCTGATGTGTTTGACTAAAGTGTAGCCGTCCATTTCCGGCATCATCACATCGCAGATAATCAAGTCGGGAACTTCTTGTTCTAGTTTTTCCAGAGCGTCTCTGCCGTTTTCTGCTGTAATGACGTTGTAACCCCGAAACTCCAAGTAGTCCTTGACCAGCAAGATCAAGTTGGGGTCGTCGTCAACCAGCATCAGCCGTTTTTGCTCTCCTGAATTATTGTCCTTTGTCATGTTTATTCCCGCTAAAGTATCCCGCACGCTTCCTTGTTTTCACTTCTGTTTTTTCCGTCAGTCCCCCGCCACCCGGCTGGGGGTGGAGGACGGCGATCGACTGAAGGGATGGCGGTGAGGGAAAGCGGGGCGGGTATTACCGCTTCCCAACCTGTAATCGACGGCTGTTTGTGAGTGTCTTACGACCTGGAACGCAGCCAAAACCAGTAATGGACGATCGCCCTGTCAAGATCGGCCTTGATTGATTGGAGATTCCGTAACAGAGCCCAAGTTAAATATTTAATCTCGATCGGTTCAATTTCAGGTTAATGCCCCGGTTTTAAATGATACTTCTGATATAGAGAAATTTAAGCAGACTCCCTACTTACGTATTTAACTGTTTCTAGTGTAGTTTGGCAACCTGCTTAGTGTCGGCCACTGAGAAATTTTTGCACAAAATTTCACAGTTACTCCGATCGATTTTTTTTACTGTACCTTTTGAGAAACACAAGGAACACGGGAAGGCGCACAAGGAAGACAAGAACCTAACTACAGTTTTATTGAGCTGTAGCAGGTGCGATCGCCCGGACGCCCAACCGTCTAAATTTCTCACCCTTAACCTTAAATTTAACACTTTACCTATAACCCTGTACTTTAAACAGCGCTACACTTAAATGTTTGGCTGGGCCTCAGAAGGCACAGGCAAAGGATGAGTCAAGAAAGCGTATTCTTGAACGACCTTTGAGTTTAGGAGATGTTCCTGAATAATTCTCTCAATGACGGGTGGAGTAACGTCGCGATACCACACTCCGTCTGGATAGACTACCATAATCGGGCCAGACGCGCACACTCGCAGGCAATTAGCTTTCGTGCGAAAAACGCAGGTTGGTCGAGTGGCACTTGGCTTGTCGAGCCCCAATTCTTGCAAGCGTTTTTTTAAGTAATTCCACGCCTCCAGACTGGTTTGCCGATCGCAGCACTTGGGCACGGTTTGGTCGGCACAGATAAAAATATGCCGCTCGATTTGAGCGATTCCCAGGCTTTGGACGCAAGCGCTCAAGCCTTGGCTGCAAGATTCCTCGTTATTTTCTGTCATTGTCTTCATCAATCAAAAGTAATTGGTTAGCGATCGAAAGTCATCATCACAGCCCCCACTCCCTCCCGTCTCAAGGGTAGGTTTTTTACTATTCAGAAATTGAGGGCAAGCAAGAGGCAAGTTTTAAAGGCATAACCAGTCGAAATCCGGGCTTTTTCGCTTCTAGCTCTCTCCCCCTCTCCCTCTCTCCCTCTCCCTCTCTCCCCCTCTCCCCCTCTCCCTCTCTTTGCCTCCTACTCATTCTCGGTTCGGGAACCCGTACTGACAAGTAAGTTGCGATCGCCCCTGACTAAAGCTAAATTAGCACTCAGGAGCCGAGAGTGCTAATATGTCAGTTGTAAGTAGTCCGCTGTTGCTTTCATCGTGACCCCTGACGACTGACTCACGACAATCTGTAATCTGGAGATTTATTTATGGCAGCAGTATCACTGAGTGTTTCTACCGTTAAACCGTTAGGCGAGCGCGTGTTCGTGAAAGTAAGCGCTAGCGAAGAAAAAACCGCCGGCGGCATCCTTCTGCCCGACACAGCTAAGGAAAAGCCCCAAGTAGGCGAAGTCGCGGCCGTGGGCCCCGGCAAGCGCAATGACGACGGCACCCGCATTGAAATGGAAGTCAAAGTCGGCGACAAAGTTCTCTACTCGAAGTACGCCGGCACCGACATCAAACTCGGCACAGACGAATACGTCTTGCTTGCAGAAAAAGACATTCTGGCGATCGTTAACTAATTAATCATTAGTCATCAGTCCTTAGTCATCAGTCATTAGTTTAAAGCGAACGCCGCCAAACAACTAATGACACGGGGCAAATGACTAAAATCCATCATCCCCAATCCAAAATCTCAAACCCTCTCATCCCCAAAAACTATGGCTAAGCGTATCATCTACAACGAAAATGCACGTCGCGCCCTCGAACGCGGTATGGACATTTTGGCCGAAGCAGTGGCCGTAACCCTCGGCCCCAAAGGCCGTAACGTGGTTCTCGAAAAGAAATTCGGAGCTCCTCAGATCGTCAATGACGGTGTTACCATCGCCAAAGAAATCGAACTAGAAGACCACGTAGAAAATACAGGCGTTGCCTTGATCCGTCAAGCAGCTTCCAAAACCAACGACGCAGCAGGCGACGGTACAACAACTGCTACCGTTTTGGCTCACGCAATGGTCAAAGAAGGTCTGCGTAACGTAGCAGCCGGCGCAAATGCGATCGCCCTCAAGCGCGGTGTTGACAAAGCAACCACGTTTTTGGTAGAAAAAATTGCCGAACACGCCAAACAAGTAGAAGATTCCAAAGCCATCGCTCAAGTCGGCTCCATCTCTGCTGGTAACGACGATGAAGTCGGCCAAATGATTGCTAACGCAATGGACAAGGTGGGCAAAGAAGGCGTGATTTCCCTGGAAGAAGGGAAGTCTATGACCACCGAATTGGAAATCACCGAAGGGATGCGCTTCGACAAAGGCTACATTTCTCCCTACTTTGTCACCGACACCGAACGGATGGAAGCGATTCTCGAAGAACCCTTCATCTTGCTGACAGACAAGAAAATCGGCTTGGTACAAGACTTAGTACCAGTGCTCGAACAAGTAGCCCGTTCTGGCCGCCCGCTGTTGATCATTGCAGAAGACATTGAGAAAGAAGCTTTAGCTACCCTCGTTGTCAACAAACTGCGCGGTGTGTTGAACGTGACTGCTGTTAAAGCACCTGGTTTTGGCGATCGACGCAAAGCCATGTTAGAAGATATCGCCGTATTGACCGGCGGTCAACTGATCACCGAAGATGCCGGTTTGAAACTGGAAAACACCAAGCTGGAAGTAATCGGCAAAGCTCGCCGCGTCACCATCACCAAAGACAGCACCACAATTGTTGCCGAAGGTAACGAAGTCGCAGTCAAATCTCGCTGCGAACAAATTCGCCGTCAAATGGACGAAACCGAGTCTTCCTACGACAAAGAAAAGCTGCAAGAACGTTTGGCCAAATTGGCTGGTGGCGTCGCAGTCATCAAAGTCGGCGCGGCTACCGAAACAGAAATGAAGGATCGCAAACTGCGTCTTGAAGATGCGATCAACGCAACCAAAGCTGCTGTAGAAGAAGGCATTGTCCCCGGTGGCGGTACAACTTTGGCTCACCTGACTCCTCAATTGGAAGAGTGGGCTAATAGCAATCTCAAGGGCGAAGAATTGACCGGTGCATTGATTGTGGCACGGGCTCTGGCTGCTCCTCTGAAGCGGATTGCTGAAAATGCTGGTTTGAATGGCGCTGTCATTGCTGAGCGCGTCAAAGAAAAGCCGTTCAACGTTGGTTTCAACGCAGCGACAAATGAGTTTGTCGATATGTTTGAAGCTGGTATCGTTGACCCTGCGAAGGTGACTCGTTCTGCTCTGCAAAATGCAGCATCTATTGCTGGCATGGTGCTGACAACCGAGTGCATCGTCGTTGACAAGCCTGAACCGAAGGATGGCGCTGCTGCAGGCGCTGGCGGCGGCATGGGCGGCGGCGACTTCGATTACTAAGTCGATAGTTTGATGGGGCGGGCTTTAGGGCCCGCCCTGTTATATTGGTAACGGTTTTTAGCATAGGCATAACAACTCTAAAGCGACATTAACTAAACGCACAATCTCTAAGGCCCCGTGCCTCTGTACTCAGCTAGGTTATACCCAAAAACCTAACCCCGCGTAACCGTTAATGAAAACTTTTGGAGTTAAAATGAACCTGCCAACTGCTGAACAAAGCATCAAGTGTGTCATACTATGTCAATCCTTAACCAATAAATTCACCATCCCTGTTTTCATCTGCCTAGACGAGCGAACAGGTAATCTATTTATACTGGCAGGAGATAATATAGAGATAGAAATCGATCGCGATGGTTCTTTGTTAGACAAAAATTAGAGCAACTGAAGACGAGTTAGCTCTAAAAAAGCGATCGCCCCTTGCCTGAAATGGTGAGGGATTTTTTTTTCTGCGATACAATCAAGACAGCACTTAAAAAGCGTGATTTAAACATGGTAACAAGCTTAAATGTATTGCAATCCCAACCATCTAGCCAATGGAAAGTGACACTCCTGTTAGAAACTCTCTCATCAGGACAGGTTTCTGCTTCTGTTTTCGAGTTTCCGCACTGTCGAGTTGAAGCAGCAACTCGGGAAGAAGCCATTACCCAACTTCAAACCACTTTGTTAGAAAGACTTAAGCATATTGAAGCTATTTCCTGGGAAGTACCGATTCAGGCTTCAGAACCCACCTGGATGCAATTTTCGGGTGTGTTTAAAGACGATCCAGATTTTCAGGAAATTATGGACGAGATTCGTGCCGAACGTACCTCTGACGATGACTCTGAAATCGAGCCCTCATACTACCTGTAGAGGTGATTTATAGGATAGTAAGCTAACATGAATCTATCATTTAAAGATTTAAGGTTTATTATAGAAGCCATTGAACATCAAATCAATGCCTATCAAGAACGTTTGCAAGTAATTGAAGATGTAGATGAGGATGAGGCTGCCGATCTAGGGAACGATATTAAATTTTTAGAGCTTCTCCACGCAGACATGACGACAACTTTAGATCAGAATACCAAACCTTTAAGTTCTGATGATAGTTTTTCGCCCTATCGAAATGATAATTATTCGGAAAACTCACAAGATTTATCTTTTCAAGAATTAGTAAAATTAACGCTTAACTTGTCAGTTAGCGAGCGGTTATTTCTAGTAGAGGCTATTACCTCGTCTGTGCGTCAGGAAGTCACTATCAGCCAATAATCAGCCAATTATAGCATCTTTAGAAGTTTGTTATGATGATATTTTGATTATAGCAACCGCCATGAAACTTTACCACACTCCCATTTCCGCCAACTCCCGCCGCGTGTGGATCGCCCTCCTAGAAAAAAACCTCGACTTTGAATTAGTAGAAATCCACTTGGACGGCGATAACTTACAGCCAGACTTTATCGCAATGAATCCTTTTCGCCGCATCCCTGTTGTAGTCGATGATGACTTCACCGTCGTCGAGTCTCTGGCAATTCTTGACTATCTAGAAACGAAGTATCCAGAACCGGCAATGTTGCCAAAAGAACCGAAAGATTTGGCAGTTGTGAGGATGGTAGAATTGGTCACGGTTAACGAACTTGCGCCGGCACTTTACCCCCTCAGCAGTGAAAAAATGGGATGGGGAACTCCCCAAGCGCAGGAAATCGCAAAGGCTAAGGAAAAAGTCGATACTGTGTTGAAATTCTTTGAAGGTTTGTTGGACGATCGCCCTTTTTTCGCTAGCAACAGTGTCACGTTTGCCGAGTGCGTTGCCGGCACCGTCGTGCCCTTGCTATCTTGGGTTGATGTGTCCCTAGACGGCTATCCTAAAATTCAAGCTTGGTGCGATCGACTGCTGGCCCGCCCCTCATGGCAGCAAACTCAATTCACCGAGGCAGATTTGGCAGCTTTCGCATCTCGGAGACAAAAGTTTCTCGCACAATCTCAAGCCTCCTGAACAAATCAATTGTGAAGCGATCGCTCTTTTTCCTTGCTGTTTTCGCCTGGATCCAAATTCCCATCGCAGCAATGGGGCAGCCCACAGCCCGATCGAACTACGAATCAATTAGCGTCAAACAGTTCCTGGGCGATCGCAAAATTACCGTCTCCAACCCCAAAGATATCGCAGCAAAACTCTGACTCGCGACAGAAATAAGTTATTCCTGGGTAAGTCATCGAAGCAATCTGGGTTCCGCGTTGTTCGCTTGCTGCGCGACAATCTTAAAACTATTTTCGGTGTCGATCGCTCTTTTAGTCAAAAAGAGCGATCGAACTCAGAAGTTTACTTGCACATGATCAAATTTCCAGCGGAGATGAATCCGGCCACAGGGGCTGAAATCTCAACCCAATTGCGGTTTTCTCCATTCTTATCTTTCACTAACTGGAAATTCGGTACAAGCGTTACTTGACCGTTAGCCGGTACACCGCCTTTAACCGCAGCAGTCCTTGAAGGCTCAGTGCGGATAGCTAGACCCCTCGGCGCTACGCGAGGTTCTACTTGTCGGCACAGGCTTACTGGGCCCGTTGCAGGTGCTGGTGCGGGCGCTGGTGCGGGCGCTGGTGCGGGCGCTGGTGCAGGCGCTGGTGCTGGCGCTGGCGCTGGTGCTGGTGCTGGTGCTGGTGCTGGTGCTGGTGCTGGCGCTGGTGCTGGTGCTGGTGCTGGTGCTGGTGCTGGTGCTGGTGCTGGTGCTGGTGCTGGCGTCGCTGCGGGTGCCGGTGCCGGTGCTGGTGCTGGTGCCGGTGCTGGACTAGGGGAAGGAGTTTGACTAATTGTGCTGGCTGTCGTGCACGAACCTAAATTAGCCTCGTTGTTGGGATATCCGCTAGCCACATACCCTGTGACGGGAGCGGTAATTTGAATCCAGAGGCGACCGTCGGAGGCTTTAACAGAAGTAGCGCCTTGGGACAGCATTACCTGAGTATTAAGTGGTACCCCGCCAACTCTAGGGGATTTGGGGTCTGGGTTCTGGCGAACGGTCAAACCTTCTTTGGGAGTGACTTTGCGGCAAAGGTTGCCAGCCTGGGCTATTTGAAACGTGGCGCTATCTTCAAAGGAAATATTTTCCGCATCTTGACTGACAGTGGATGTTGATGGGGCGGCAACACCGATGGCATTCGCCTGCAAACTTCCGGCTACGATCGCGATCGCGCCCAGCACTGCAGCGGGCTTATTCCAGCAATTCAAGTTTTTCATCCGTTCAAATCCTCACTTAACCACAATCATTATCTTAATTGCAGGTCAATATAGCAAAAAAATCGATTTGTCTTCCACAAAAAAGCTTTATATAACTTTTTTATGACCGCAAGTCAAGTTTAATTTATATATTTTAATGTTTGGTGAGTTGAGCGAAGACAAATAAAGCTGCTACGCCGATAAATGACTCATTATGGCAGAGCGGGGGAGGGAGAAGGCGAGAGTGTCCGAGTCGGGGAATGGTAGACGGGAAAAGTAAACAGTTAAGTGTTTAAATGCGGGACAGTTTACTAGGACTGCAAGTCATTTGTTGTGTTCGTTAAACCATTTAGCTGTCAGTTGTTGCAGTTGAGTAATATGGGGCTACATTTCATGTGAATTATTGGCAGATTCGAGAGCGAGATTGTGCTGGAGATAGTCCCAGATTCTGAGTGACAGGCGATGGGCGCGATCGACCCCATCGTCGTAGTGGGCTGGCACAAGCCGGATACAGTTCTTCGATCGCGCTCACATAACTCCACTGTCGATCGTACCTTACTTAAACAGGACTTACGCACTCAAGGGCGTTAAATCAAGGGTTTGAGATTGCTTCACTACTTTATCTTCCGACACAAAATCGTAGTACGTGCGTCCACAACTATTAAAATTGTGGCAAACAGCGCCAATCGCTAGCATTGACGCGATGGCTGGGGTCAATTTGATAAAATCTTCCAAAACGGAAACTTATCGGCTTGAGGCACAGTTGTGTTTTTGTGGCTAAAGCCACCCCGCCATCGGCGACAGTTGCTGTAGCTGTTTGCAAACGGTTTTGTTCCTGTGGAGACAACCAGCACAAAACCTCCGAACAAAAGCAGCCCGCTCAAATCAGAAACCAAATAGTTGCGCTAATTCTGATTTAATTATATTGCTATAGCAACCGCACTCGATGTTTATGAGGTTTTCAATTGCTGAAACTAATGCGGCATATTCCTTTGGAATGGGAGCCTATTAATGATAGGAAAAAAATTTTTTTCGCAGGGCGATCGGGATGATGTTACGCACAATGATAGTCAAAGCCCAATTAATCTCCTCCCTTGTTCCTGCTTTCCCAAATAACTAAACCCTTCTCTCTTCCAGAGTTAAAGCTTTCTTCCTTCTGCTCTATAATGACCAAAGCGTTAAATATTTTTCCAGTGACAAAAACTACTAACAAAAAAAACGGCAAATCCTCTAAATATCCCTTTGACGGTCTATCTTTAGACGATCGCAATCCCGACTTCATTCAGTTTTGGCTGCCATTCTGGGAATGGCTGTACCGCTACTATTTTCGCGTAGAAAGCGACGGCTGGCACCACGTCCCCGCGAGCGGAAAAATGCTCGTTGTCGGTTCTCACAACGGGGGACTTGCCGCTCCTGATATGTTTATGTTCCTATACGAATGGTTCCGCAGGTACGGCACGGAACGCTTGGCCTATGGATTGATGCACCCCACGGTTTGGGAAGTTTCTCCTGATGTTGCTAGCATGGCGGTTCAGTGTGGTGCTCTCAAGGCGCATCCGAAAATGGCGATCGCAGCTTTGCGAAAAAATGCCCCAGTTCTCGTCTATCCGGGCGGCGCCCAAGATGTTTTTCGCCCCCACCACTTGCGCGATCGAATCTACTTTGCTGGACGCAAGGGATTTATCAAATTAGCATTGCGAGAAGAAGTGCCAATTGTACCGATTGTATCGCACGGTGCCCACGATACTTTGATAGTTTTGGCAGATTTGTACGAACAAGTTAAGCAATTGCATGAATGGGGGATGCCGTGGTTGTTGGGCATCGATCCGGTGGTATTTCCGGTATATTTGGGATTGCCTTGGGGATTGAGTATTGGGCCTTTGCCGAACTTGCCTTTACCCGTGCAAATTCGGACTCGCGTCTGCGAACCTATTGTATTTGAGAGGTACGGTTCGGAGGCGGCGCGCGATCGCGATTATGTTGATGCTTGTTTCGATCGAGTTACCGCCCAAATGCAAGAACAATTAGATTGTTTGGCTGGCAAGTGACAATTGCACAAGTCTATATTATTCTAGGCTGCAGAAATCGATTTTTTTTTACGACAATATAGCGTGAAGCGCGAGGGATATGAGTAAAAAAACAGGTTTCTTGAGTCCTGTGGGTAAGTCGTGACTACAAACATTTTTTGAAATCAATCCATTAGGTTTATTTCAAAAACCTAAAATTGCGGTACTAAGGAATGAGAATTAAATAACTTCCACTCTTGAAAGTGGGATGGGCGTCCCGCCCGTCCAAAAAGGACGTGCGGGACGCCCATCCCACAATAACAATTAAAATTGTAAGTTATTTAATTCGCGATCCTAAATCGGATTTCACCCATCTTAATTACGTGAAATACCCGAAAACCGCAGTCGCCAAAGTGATCCTTTTTATCATGCAGGTTGTAGCGGACATCATATCAGGTTAAATCAACGCAGATGAATAGGATTTCATCTGGCTTTATCTTCCTTCCTCGGCGAAAAAAAAATAGAATTGGCAAAACTAACCTGATTCTGTATAAACTCTCGATCTTAATTCTGCCTTCTGCCGAACAGTGAGTAATTGCCCGATCGCCTTCAGCGCAATACTGGGAGAAAAAAGTACAGCCGGCGACTCAATCATGTGCAGAACTTCCAAAAATGCTTGACAAACTTTAGCATCTCCGACCAGCACTTTTAACACCAAATCCATGTAATCAATTGTCAGCCGCGTAGCAAGGTTTAGTTTTGCACCTTCACTTCCCGGATAGCGAGAATCCTGACTGATGGCAAATGTCCAAGGAATTGTATGTAATTTTGCTAGTTTTTGTTGAAATTGTCGCGCAAAGCCTGTTAAATCTCCTTCTGGATACCGCTCTCTTTGCTTTTGCAAACATTCATCTAGCATCTGAGCATCCAGTGCAGCAACGGTCATTCCCTGGCCATAAACTGGGTTGAAAGCGCAAACTGCATGACCGATAACTGCCAAATTTTCAGGATAGCGGGAGAGGCGATCGTAGTGGCGCAAACGGTTTTCTGTACCTCGATAACTATAAATAGGTGTGATGGCTTCTGCATCTTTAATTCCATGATAAATTGTCGGGGTTGGCAGACTGCGGGCAAATTCTAGAAAACCTGCTTCGTCTGTGGGGGGATAATCGCGATCGCCCCCAGCGAAACCCACCAGCCAGCGATTGGCTTCGATCGGGAAAAGTGCACCGCCACGGGTGCGGAACGGCGGCCCTGGTGATACAAATACTGGCGCTGTTTCTGACAATTTACCGCTGCATTTATAGATGCGGGTGGCATAGCCGACAAAAGCATTGATAACGGTTTCTTGCGGAGGTTCATAACCCAAACTTTTCAACCATTGAGGTGTTTTGGAAACTTTGCCACTAGCATCGACTACTAAATCTGCATACAAATTCTCTGTATGGATGTTACCAGGGTTGTGGCGATCGCGAAAACGCACCGATACCCCAGCAATCTCCGTGCGCGAGGCATTCGCCAGAAACCCCCTTACTGTGCCTCCTTCGAGGAAATGTACGTTCGTATTTTCAGCCAAGCGGCGGCGAATTTGCCAATCAAGTAAATCCCGACTGAACATAATTACATCATTTAGATCCGGGCTAAATTGCGGGGCCCAACCCGCCGGACTAAACCACCCGATCGACTTCGGATCTAAACTAGGAGCACCAGCAGCTACCAGTTCGTTTTCTAAGCCGGGAAAAAACTCTTCGAGGATGATTTTCCCCCGATTTAAAAGGATGTGAAGATGACGAGATTGAGGAATCCCAGGGCGAGGTGCGGGTTTTTCTGGAAAAAAATCTCGTTCAACAATACTTACTCGGTCGAAGTGTTTTGCTAATACTCTAGAGGCCAACAGTCCTGCTAAACTCCCGCCCATAATAATTGCATGACTTTCTCGCTGCACTATCGAATTCCTTGAAAGCTAATTTGCTATGGCATTGGTTGATGAATTTTGAACAATTTGTCTGGGCTTGTGTGCCGACTCTTAATATCGATCGACCACAGATTCTCCTCTGCGATTATTTTAATCAGACTTACATACCACAAATATTCCTAAAGTGACAGCCCGCCACAGACATATTTCTACACTTCCAACTGTAGGGGGATGCTTTAGCTCGTCAATAAGGCGATGCTTGCCATTGGGGGCATGAGTCTAAAACTATACATTGGTTAACTTGCGCCAATGAGCGCGCGCACCCACTCCTTAACGAGGAATATACTATGTATCAAAATTTGCCAATAAATCCACAACTGTATAACATCGGGTTCTGGCTGGCTCAAGTGCCAGTAGAGCAGACTACTACAAACACAGCAGAAGACGCAGCACTCCTGTATTCCGGGCCTCAATTTTTTATCGCCTTGATAGCTGGAGTGGTACTCGCCTGCGCTTTCCAACTCTTGCTAACAAATTTATCAGTAGCAGCCGGCCTTTCGTACATGGGACAATCCCACGACGACGGCCACCAGTCGGATAGCGGCAGTTCCCCAGTCCGCCACATCGGCAGAAAAGTAGGCACTTGGACGCTGATTACCGTCACCATCGCCCTATTCTTTGCTTGCTTGCTAGCAGTTAAGCTTAGCTTGATTAGCAGTCCCGGTTTAGGTGCGATCGTCGGTTTAGTCGTGTGGGCTACCTATTTCTCAATGCTTGTTTGGGTGAGTTCCACCACCGTCGGTTCCTTGATCGGTTCCGTCGTCAACAGCGCCACAGCAGGCTTTCAAGCCATTGTCGGCACCGCAGCCTCGGCTATCGGTGCCAAAGCAGCTAGCAACCAAGTAGTCGCCACAGCCAAAGCAGCAGCAGCAGCAGTGGGCCACGAACTCGGTAGCGCGATCGACCCCACAAGCTTGCGCGAAAACGTCGAAGACTACATCCAAAGCCTCAAACCGCCGGAATTAGACATCAAAGGGATGCGTAGCGAGTTTGAAAAATTGCTCAACGATCCGCAACTAAAAACCATTGCAGCCGAAAATTTGCCGAATCTCGATCGGCAAACTCTCGTAGATTTAGTAAGTTCGCGATCGGACTTATCAAAACGCGACGTAAACCGGATTGTAGACCAACTTCAAGATGCTTGGAAACAAGTAGGAAAACAAGGGCAGCCATCAGACGGCATCGCCCAATTAGTAGACTATCTCAAATCTGCCAAATCTGGAGATCTGGTCTCAGATAAATTGGCAAGTCGGGTAGAAAAAGCCCTCAGCAATCTGGGCGGTCAAAATTCTGGACAAAGCCCGACCATGATGTCCCAAGCAACGACAATGGCAGTCAATGCTTTAATGGGAATAGTATTGGGTCGCACAGATATTTCTGACTTGGATCTTGAAAAAGTAGTCGGTCAGCTCAAAGAAGCTAAAGACAAAGTTACCCAGCAAACTGATAAAATTACCGCTCAAGTCAAAGGCGAACCCGTAACTTACAGCCCAATTCGTGCCGACGTAGAAAACTACCTACTCAACACTTATTCGTGGCAGATGAACCCCCAAGCCATCGAGCGCGAATTTCGGGACGTTCTCTACGATCCTACAGCCGATCCGGGAACTGTGCGCCGCGAATTAGAAAAACTCAAACAGTCTAATTTTGCCGAAATCCTGGCTAGTAGAGGTGTTTTTACCCAAGACAAAATTAAAGAAATTTCCCAGGAATTAGAAGGAATTAGACAGCGAGTTTTACAAACCGTGATCTTTGCCGAGGAGCAAGAAAAATCTCGCGATTTGCAGTGGCGGGTAGAAACTTATTTGAAGCTGACGCCGAAAGAAGAATTGACAGCAGCAGGTATCGGGAGCGATTTCAAAAAAATCTTAGAGGATTCCGATGCTAGTTACGAACAGTTGCGCGCGAGGCTTTCTCCTTACACCCGCGACAGTTTTGTGCAAATTCTCCGAGGTCGCGAAAACTTCGGATTCCAGGAAGTAGAACAGATTGTTCAAGAGTTGGAAAGGACGCGAGATGTAGTTTTAGCAGATGCTAAAGGTCTGCAAGAAGCAGCGCAAGCCCGACTAGACAATCAGTGGCAAAGAGTGCAAGAATACTTGAAGTCTACGGGTAAGGAAGAACTCAATCCCGAAGGCATCAAGCGCGATTTGAAAACGCTGCTGGACAACCCGGAAGCCGGAATGTGGGCGCTGAGAGCTAGAGCTTCTAAGTTCGATCGCGAAACTTTGGTAAAATTGCTATCTCAGCGGAAAGACCTCAGCGAAGACCAAGTAAATCACCTTCTCGACAGCGCCGAAGAAAATTGGCACAGCGCGGTGCATACGCCGCAAAAGTTGGCCGAAAAAGCTAAGGATCAGTACGACAATACCACCACCGCCCTTGCAGATTACCTCCGCAATACGGGCAAATCAGAACTCAATCCTGAAGGGATTCAGCGGGATTTGACAAAACTGCTACAAAATCCCAAAGAAGGAGCTTTAGCGCTGCGTGGCCGTCTGTCTCAAGTCGATCGCGATACTTTGGTAAAACTGCTTTCTCAGAGACAAGATTTGAGCGAGGAACAAGTCAATCAAATTATCGACCAAGTGCAGGAAACTCTTGGGTCGATTGTGAAAGCGCCGCGCCGTTTGGCAAAACGGGTGCAAAGCCAAGTGCAGGATTTTCAGAGTGTTTTAGAAGATTATTTGCGTAATACGGGCAAGGATGAGTTAAATCCCGAAGCCATCAAGCGCGACTTGCAACTGCTGCTGCATGACCCGAAAGTCGGCGCTTACAGTTTGGGCGAGCGCTTGTCGCACATCGATAGAGCTACAGTTGTTTCTCTGCTGTCTCAGCGGCCGGATATTTCTGAAGCAGAAGCCAATCGCATTGTCGATGGAATTTTGTCGGTGCGCGACGAGTTCGCAATGCAAATTCAGAAAATACAGGAGGGTATTCAGTCGGTAATTGACGGGATTCTCGGAAAAATTCGGGATTACCTCAATTCGCTCGATCGCCCTGAACTCAACTACGAAGGCATTACGCGGGACGTGCGGAAGTTATTTGACGATCCGCAAGCCGGATTTGACGCTTTGCGCGATCGGCTGGGTCATTTCAACCGCGATACTTTAGTAGCACTAATGAGTTCTCGCGAGGACATTTCCGAAGCAGATGCCAACCGCTTGATCGACCAAATTGAAAGAAGCCGCAACACCGTCTTGCAAAGAGCAGAACGCTTGCAGCAAGAGGCGCAGCTTCGCCTCGAAAGCATCAAACTGCAAGCCGAAAAACAAGCCGAAGAAACCCGGAAAGCCGCAGAAGTTGCCTCTTGGTGGCTGTTTTTCACCGCTCTTTCTTCGGCCGCTGCTGCTGCTGGCGCCGGTGCTTTAGCCGTTATCCGATAAAAAAGACTGAAGTTGCGATCGGATTGCAGATAGTGCCTGATATGAGTTTATACTGATATCAGGCACTAATGTTAGCTAGTCAGACGGGAATCCCCACACTATATCGCTTCGATTAGTGTGGGATACCTCGTCGCGTGAATCGAGGATTCCACATTTTCATGCCCTCACAAGCATAGCGGGCGAGCAATGAAGATGTGGATGACGACATCAAAGTACAATAAGTTTTTTATTTACTAGACCAACATTGTTGTGCGGTATAATTATTAATTTGCTTGACATGGTATAGTATTTTCGGGTATTTTTATTCTCAACAAATGCGTAAAGGTCGTAGCGCAATGAAGATAACATACCAGTATCAGTTATATCCCGACACCAGTCAAAAGTCAACCCTCAACCAATGGTTAAGAATTTGTCGCTATTGGTACAACAGACAACTAGGTGATCGATTTGATTGGTGGGAGAGGAACCGCACTACTGTGAATGCTTGTCCATTGCTCGCTAGTATCTCTGCGCCTCGTGAAAAGCCCAACTATTATTCGCAAAAACAACAATTGCCAGCCATCAAAAAAGACTTGGTAAAAGTCTTCCACAGTGGCGAGCTATTAGACTTTAAACAGGTAGATTCAACTATCCTACAAGATGTTTCTAAGCGAGTAGACAAAGCCTTTGAGCGATTTGTTGTAGGGGATAGCAAAGGCGGGCGATCGGGTAAACCTCGATTCAAGACAGAAGCGGATTACCGGACGATGACTTTTTCTACGGCTAACAGCAACTGGATTAAGTTGGTTCGCAAGAATTGGTTTTATATCCGATTGCCAAAGTTGGGTGTCATAAAAGTTCGGATGCACCGCCCAATCCCCGATGGGTTTACCGTCAAGCAAATTAGTGTTACCAGAAAGGCTGACGGTTGGTTTATCCAGGTAATGCTTGAAGACTCTTGTGTGCCCCAGTTCACGCTCGACAAAGTTACCCCAAACTGGGACAACTCAATTGGGTTAGATGCGGTGCTGCATGAAGATGTCTATTTAGCAACGTCGTCAGGCGAGAAGTTACCTTCGTTGAAACCGCTCCGCAAAAACCAAGCTAAATTAGACCGCATTTCAAGAAAGCGGAACAAACGGAAGCGCGGTTCTAAGGCTCGACGGAAATTAGCCAAAAAAGAAGCGAGACAGCACCAAAAAATAGCGCGTTCTCGCCAAGATTTCCACTACAAAACAGCTCACAGACTTGTCAGGTCTGGAGCTAAATTCTTTTTTCATGAGGACTTAAACTTAAAAGGCTTAACGAAACGGAATAAAGTTAAGCAAGATAATGAGGGTACTTACCTCCCAAACGGTCAATCAGCTAAATCAGGACTAAACAAGTCTTGGTTGGATGCTGCGTTTGGTCAATTTTTCAAGACGCTGGAATACATAGCCGAAAAAGCTGGATCAGCCGTCGTTCCGCAAAAACCTGCTTATACCTCAATGGTTCTGTGCTATCGGAATGAAATTGTTTTTGCCGATTGCGGTATGCGAAACTATTGGGATGAGCAACATTCTTTAATGGTCGATCGTGATATCAATGCTGCGATTAATTTAAAGAAACTGGGATTGGACATTTTTCCCAGTATAAAACGCCGTGGCGGGAATCTTTCTGTAGTAGGAACTATAGATAATAGTACCGCGAAGGAAATTTTGCACACCCTTCATCGGGCTGCAAAGAAGCCTACGCCATACTCTACTCAGTTGGCGTAGGAGGATGTCACGTACAATAATAGTTAGGGTTCTCAACCCAGCACGCCTTTTCTCCCAACCGCCCGCCTCCCTGGCTGCGTCAGTATCAAACGCGAACTGTTTTGAGTTCGATCGGCGGTTTATGTTGAAGATGCCGATGTCAGGTTATAACTTGTAGGTCATAGGTTGTGCATAATAGGGAACTAAAGCTGTGAAAATACTACACTGACTGTGGGGGGCAACATACCGGATACCTTGGAACTACCAAGGGCTTTGCTTTCGTCAGCCCAGAACAGTCCCAACACGCAGGCCCTGCGATCGCCAATGCTAAACAACCTACGTCTCAAACCTCTCCTGGCTAGTTGCCTAGTAGCACCGTGAGGAGGGCGACGCCATGCAACTCCGAAAAAAAACACTATTAATCATCGGTGCAGCGCTGATCAGCCTGATTGTGGTTCTGTATGCCACTGCATCAACTATTTTGCTGCATGATTTTCACAACCTGGAGGCACAGTACGTCCGCCAGGATGTGGCACGGGCTTTGGACGCATTAGATGATGACTTGTCGAATTTAGACACCAGCGCCCAAGATTACGCCGAGTGGGACGATACTTACTCTTTTGTCGAAACACGGAACGAAAATTTTGTCAAGTCAAATTTCGTCGATTCGACATTTATTTACTTGAGACTAAACTTATTGGTACTGCTGGACTCCAACGGTAAGACGATCTTCAGCAAAGGTTTCGACCTGAAATCGCAAACCGAAATCCCGATTCCCGAAAGCTTAAAACAGCACTTGACCGAGGCACTAATAGACTCATCGACAGTCGAGGGCGATCGCCGGGCCGCCAAAACAGGCGTCCTCACCCTGCCAGAAGCCAGACTGCTGATTGCCTCCAAGCCCATCTTGAACAGCAACGCCCAAGGCCCGCCGCGGGGGACGCTGATCTTGGGACGCTACCTAGACAGCAGCGAAATCGGTTTGCTTTCAGAACTGACTCACCTGTCAGTGGATTTTAGATTGCCGAGTTTAGATTTTAAAGTGGGAGCCGCGAACTACTCCGGGCACAGCGCCAAGGCGATGGCTCGCTCTAGACAGGAGTTGGAAAATGTCAAACTCAAAATTTCCAACCTCAAATCAGTAGAAATTTTAGTCGAGCCACTCAGCGACACCTTAGTCGCAGGATACGCCCTGATTCGCGACATCCACGGCAACCTAGCGCTGCTGCTGCGAGTAGAGACAGATCGCATCATCTACGGCCAAGGTCAGGCTACCTTGGAGCTGTTTACCTTATCAATACTGGCAGTAGGTTTAATATTTAGCGCCATCACCCTGCTGTTGCTAGAAAAATTAGTCTTAGCGAGATTGGCTGCCTTGAGCACCAGCGTCAGCAACATCGCAGCCAACGGCGACCCAAGCTTGAGAGTTCCTATGGCCGGAGCAGATGAACTCGCAAGCTTGGCCGACGCCATCAACCGAATGCTAGAAGCATTGGGCAATTCTCAAGTCGAACGTAATGAAAGCGAAGACCGCTATCGGTTGATGGCCGAAAATTCAACCGACATGATCACCAGACACGACCCCACAGGCGTGTTTGTTTACGTCTCGCCCGCCAGCCGGGCTTTGCTGGGATACGAACCTTCGGAACTCATCGGCCGCGTCCCCAAGGATTATTTTCACCCCGACGATTTAGAAACCATTGCCAAAGCTCACTGGAAAGTCCTGGCACTCCCAGTTACTTACACCGTCAGCTACCGCATCCGCCGCAAAGACGGCAAATACATTTGGTTTGAAACCACCGGCCGCACGATCAGCGATCCCCAAACAGGCGAAGTCCAAGAAATTATCGGCATTTCCCGCGACATCAGCGTGCGGAAGCAAACAGAACAAGAACTTCGAGAAAGCGAAGCAGCAATCAAAGCTTTGTACCAAGTGACTTCGGCTCCCCGTACAGACCCGCTCAACCACCTCTCTACCTTTGATTTGCGCCTCCAAGAACTGCTGGCAATGGGATGTCGGCATTTAGGCCTGTCGGTGGGAATTTTGTCCTGCATTCAAGGCGACAACTATCAAATAATGGCTGTTGAGTGTCCCGACGGGTCGATCGTCAAAGACCAAATCTACGATCTGGAAAAAACTTTCTGCGTCGCTACGTCAATGGCAAAAGAACCGATTTACTTTGAGTCGGTGCGATTTTCGGGTTTTTCCTTCAACACGCACGATCGAGCCTTCCCCATTGAAGCTTACATGGGCATTCCCGTCACGGTGGGAGGCAAAGTTTACGGCACTCTGTGCTTCTTTTCTCCGACTCCTGTGACAGAACCGTTTCGAGCTGTAGACAGAGAGTTGATGAAACTGATGGCTCAGTGGGTGGGAAGCGAACTCGAACGCCAGCAAACCGACGTAGATTTGGCAAAAGCTCGCGATCAAGCACTGGCGGCTACTAGAGCCAAAAGCGAATTTTTAGCCACCATGAGCCACGAAATTCGCACTCCGATGAATGGAGTCATCGGCATGACTGGTTTGCTGCTGGATACCCCCTTAACTCGCGAACAGCGCGATTTTGTAGAAACTATCCGCAGCAGCGGCGATGCCTTGCTGACGCTGATCAACGATATTCTAGATTTCTCGAAAATTGAGTCGGGCAAATTGGACTTGGAGGAACATCCGTTTGACCTCCGCACTTGCATTGAGGAATCTCTAGACTTGGTAGCTGCTAAGGCGGCAGAAAAAAAACTGGAAGTGGGTTACTTGATCGATCGTACAGTACCGGTAACGGCGATCGGCGACAGCACCCGCTTGAGGCAAATTTTAATCAACTTGCTCAGTAATGCGGTTAAATTTACCGACGCTGGAGAAGTGGTGCTTTCGGTGACTGCCAAAAAGATTTCAGTGCCGGCGGCTAAGGCTAAAGAACCGCCATTAATGGCTGGCGAACCGGTAGTAATTAACCCAGCATACGAAATACATTTTGCGGTCAAAGATACCGGTATCGGCATTCCGAGCGATCGCATGGATCGGCTATTTAAATCTTTCAGCCAGGTTGATTCTTCAACGAGCCGGCAGTACGGCGGTACCGGATTGGGTTTGGCAATTAGCAAGCGTTTGGCCGAAATGATGGGCGGCAGGATGTGGGTGGAAAGTATGGGTAGTGTGGCGGGCAATCCTCCGGCCCATTTTAGATCGTCGGCAGTTATTGATTTGGGATGGGCAGAATCTTGCGAAATTGCCGAAAAATATGGCTATGCCAAATCTGTACTCAGCAACCAGCCGATCGCCCAAAATACGAAATCCGTTGGCTCTACTTTTTATTTTAGTACGATCGTTTCTGGCTGCAAGAATTCCTTACCACTTAACTTGAGCAATTCTCAACCTGAATTAGCTGGCAAGCGAGTCTTAATTGTCGATGACAATGCTACCAACCGCAGAATTTTGACTCTCCAAGCTCAGTCTTGGGGAATGGTGGCTAGGGCTTCAGCTTCGGCTCGTTTGGCTTTAGATTGGCTGGCTGCTAAAGAGATGTTTGACTTGGCAGTTTTGGATATGCAAATGCCGGAAATGGACGGGTTAGCTTTAGCGGCGCAAATTCGCCGATATCCTGATTGCGAAAAGTTGCCGTTAGTGATGCTAACTTCGATCGGCAGGCCAGAAATTAACCCCCCTTCTATGGAGATGGATTTTGCTGCTTTTTTGAACAAACCCATCAAACAATCTCAGCTTTACAATGTTTTAATCAATATTTTTGGAGAACAGACAACTGAATTTAAAGGGCAGCGCACTACCGGGTCTTTCTTGCAAACCATACCCGTGCTGGCAGAGGACTTACCCCTGCGGATTCTGTTGGCTGACGATCATTTGGTGAATCAGAAGGTGGCTTTGCAAATTTTACAGCGGATGGGGTATCGCGCGGATGTGGCGGGAAACGGTATCGAAGTGCTCGAAGCTTTGCGCCGCCAGCCTTACGATGTGGTGCTGATGGATGTGCAAATGCCGGAAATGGACGGACTGGAAACTACCCGCCACATCCGCGAGCAATTTTCAGCAGATTTAACTTTAGAAAATGACACGGGAGAATCAGAACTTTCCGCAACTGATGAGCAATCTAATAATCGAAAATCCCGAATCGAAAATCAAAAATCGACTGAGGAATCTAACAATCGAAAATCGAAAATCGAAAATCAAAAATCGACTGAGGAATCTAACAATCGAAAATCGAAAATCGAAAATCGAAAATCGACAAGGCCTTGGATTGTGGCGATGACGGCAAATGCGATGCAGGGCGATCGCGAAGAGTGTATGGCTGCGGGGATGGACGACTATTTGAGCAAGCCGATCGCAATTGATCAGTTGGTGCGAGCTTTGCTCGCTTGTAAATCTCGATCGAACTCTGCATTCGATCGTCTACAGCCGATCGTTTGTTTGGATGCCCCGGCGGAACATATAGAAGGAACGAGTGAATTAGAAGTGCGATCGAATGTGGCTGTTGCGGGAAATCCACAACTGACAATTTCCAATTCGCACGCAGTCGTCGATGGTGGTGCATCAAATCTCGATCGGGCTTTGTCAGAGAGCCACGAGTCCCTGAGTGCCAAGATTATAGAGGGACTGCGAGAGGTGGAAGCTTTGGACGAGGCGATCGAGATTTACCTCGAAACAGCTCCCGAACTGCTGCGAGGCATCTCTATGGCTCTGTGCAACGCCGATCCGCTGGCTTTGCGGCGATCGGCTCACTCTTTAAAGTCGATCAGCGGTACTCTCGGTGCTTTTCGCTTGTTTGAGCTGTGCGAGGAACTCGAAATCATGGGCCGCATCGGCACAAATGCTAACCAGTCTTTACCCGATCCGGCCTGCGCGCTTTTAGAAGAGGTTGAGGCGGAGTATCAAAGAGTGGAAACGGCGTTAAAAATAGAAATGCAGTCTGTTGATTGTTAGCTGTTATATGCTGTCCGATTGATTTCTCATAAATTCAAGTCCGCTCCGGGTAAGGCTGTCCATCTGAAGCAACACTAGACAATCGAAAGTTATCTCACTCACCCCAAGGAGGGGACTGTTAACTATTAAGGGACATCCAAGAAATAAACTCTTCCAGTCCCCGGAGAGGTAAACATCCGATAGTCAAACTCGTGAGCTTGACTTACAGCATATTCCATTTATATGTGGTACACATAATCTGATGGCCGGTGTAAGGTGCGTCGCCACCCGTCAATCTGTAAGTTATATCCAATATCTCGTAGCGACGCACCCGGAGGATTAACAGCACACAATTAAGGTTTCTACTGTACTTCATAAACCACCGAATATGCTGTATCAAACTGGGGTTAAGCTCACAACTCTGGAAATGGCTGAAGTTGAAACTAACTCAGATTCAGCGTCTTTCCCAACCGGTTGGGGATAGCCTCCCCAATCTCGGTAAGTGGTTTATCGATATTGCTTACAGTACCGCTTGATTTTGGACGAGTTTTTTATTTGGTAGTCCATTAATCAACAGCATTAATGCGCTCGATTTGTGTGTTTGTTTGAGGCTATTCGCGCCGTACTCGATCAAGCGTTGTTTCGCATCTTGACGGGTTAAATCCACAGATCGAGTGCGTCGGTTGAAGCATTCGATCTGTGGGTAAGCTCCAAAATGTGGAGAGTTGGGGATTCATCGGTTTGATTTTTTGGAGTTAGTCAATGAGCAGAAATTGTTTGCCACTCTTGAATCGCCGTCGATGGGATTTGTAACTCGATCGCTGAACCAGTTACCACTGGTAAAGTTAGGTGAAGGGGAATTTCAGCCTGCAACTGCGGTAGGATAGACTTAATGTCATATTCTGCGACATTAGCTGGGGTTGGTGTGTCCTTAGAAATTTCGCTAGAAATATCCTTGGCGGTTATAGTTTCGCCCATAGATGTTGTCAGAATCAGCGGTTGAGTGCGATCGAATTCCACCGCACCAGGAAAGCCCACGACGCGCAGAGAGACAGTATAACTACCTTCAGGATGGATGCGTTTGAAGGATCTCGCCTGCCAAGAATTTCCGTTCTGATCTTGCAGTTTTTGCCGGGATTGATACAGCATCTGCCCTGGATATTCTTCGATTTCCGTCACAGCAGAAAAAGCAGGTAAGGGAATACAGACAAGCAGTAAAACGCAGATACAAGCAGCCAGCAGCCAGCGCATCGGGCGAATCTTAGAGCAGTTAAAGTACATAAATTTCATCACAAAAGTCCTCAAAAATTTAAAATGTATTGCAATTAGTGAGTCAAAATTTTGGGATTTTTATCCTAATTGTTTTGGTATTAGCTCTGGTTCTAAACAGCTCTTTGAACCTTGCTTAGTCGCCGCTTACGAAGTAATAGCTTGCGAAGTTCTTCTGCACCAATCAAAATGGGCGGACAGGCTAACAAAATCAACCAATGCCAATTGGCTAGTGAAGCCGTTCCAAATACTTGTCTGAAGGGTGGAAAGTCGATGAATGCGAAGAGGGCAACACATTCAACAGTTATTCCTAACCAGAGCAAACTATTATTTGATAACGACTGACGGAATACCGAACCCCAATCAGAGCGACAGGCGAATAAGTTACCTATTTGACAAGCTACGATCGCAGCTAAAGTCATCGTTGTCGCTTGGCGATAGATTGCCGTCACCGTAGGATCGGCAGTATGGGAGAGGATTGCAGGAGTGACTTGTTGCAAGTCTGCCAACGAATAGCCATAGCTCCACCAAACCATCAAAAAGCCCAACATTGAGAGCATCGCTTCGATCGCACCAAGAAAGAGATAGGCGCGTAATATTAAAGGAACGTTGAGTAAAAACTCCTCCTTTGGACGGGGTGGACGATCCATAATCCCAGCTTCGGGAATTTCTGCACCCAAAGCTAGGGCTGGAACCATATCCGTGCCTAAATCTACGGCAAGAATCTGCAAAATCGTCAGCGCGGGTGGAATTTTGAAGGCAACCATGCCTAAAAATGGCACGACTTCTGGCACATTCGAGGCGAGGATATAGGTCATGAACTTGCGGATATTTTGATAAATCGCCCTTCCTTGCTCGATCGCTACCACAATCGTTGCAAAGTTATCATCAGTAAGTACAATATCTGCCGCTTCTCGCGCCACATCCGTACCATTTTGTCCCATCGCAATGCCGATATTGGCGGCGCGTAAGGCGGGGGCATCATTCACCCCATCACCTGTAACTGCCACAATTTCGCCGATGTCTTTGTAAGCTTGCACTAATCGCAATTTGTGTTCAGGTGACATCCGGGCAAACACTAAACCAAAGCGATATTTCACCACTTGCTTGAGTTGCGCGTCAGAGAGATGTCCCATGCCTTCACCCGTGACTACACGCACTTTGTCGCTAACTAAACCAATTTGACGCGCGATCGCTTCAGCCGTCAATCCATAATCACCCGTTACCATTATTACTTTGATTCCCGCTTGATGACATTGGACGATCGCCTTTGGTACTTCCTCACGCGGCGGATCGAACATCGCAACTAGCCCGATAAAAATCAAATCTTGCTCTAAATCCTGAGCTTTTAGAGCGATCAATTCCTCTCCACCTTGACGCGCCGCCAGACCTAACACTCGAAATCCTTGTCTGGCTAAATCATCATTGGCTTTGACAACTTCATCCCAATAATCGTGGGTTAATTCCTGCGATTTACCATCGCGCAAAATCCAATGGCAATGTTTCAGAACTTCTAATGGTGCGCCTTTGGTAAAAGCCAGATGGGGAAATTCACTTGACCATATTTCTGAGGCTTGCCAATTCAAAACCACTGTCATCATCAAGCGGCGAGAATCAAAGGGAATTTCTCTTAAGCGTGGGAACTGCTTTTGGAGATTTTCTAAATTCAATTCTGCTTTTGCCGCCGCTACTAACAAAGCCGCCTCTGTCGGATCGCCAATTTCTTGCCAACGACTAGGCGCATTGAGATGTACCAATCGAGCATTAGAACAAAGTGCCGAACCAATCAGTAAAACCTTAGCTTTCCAAGCAATTTCGGAATCAGAGGGAATATTAACTTTGCCATTAGTGGGATCGTAACCAGCCCCAGTAATTTCAATTAGCCTGTTAGTTAAGACATCATTAGGAGTATCGCGATTGGGTTCAGATTGCTTTGGTTCTGTCGGTAGCCAGAGATAGCGCACCGTCATTTCATTTTTGGTCAAAGTACCCGTCTTGTCTGTGCAAATCACTGTAGTCGCGCTGAGGGTTTCCACTGCCGAAAGCCGCCTTACAAGAGCGTTGCGCCGCGCCATCCGTTTCACACCAAGGGCAAGAGCTAATGTTACTGTTGGCAATAAACCTTCAGGGACATTTGCCACGATAATCCCGATCGCAAAAATAAAGCTCTCGGTAATATTCATGCCAATCAACAAGTAGCTAAGCGCGAATACAGTCGCACCCATACCCAGCGCGATCGCTGTAATAATCCGTACAATCCGAGCAACTTGAATTTCTAAGGTACTGGGTTCGCGTTTTACTACTGTAGTTAAATGCGCCACCTGTCCAAATTCAGTCTGTGCGCCCGTCGCATAAACCACCGCCACTGCTCGACCTGCTGCTACCGTCGAACCTGCTAATACAAGGTTAGCAATTTCTGATGGATTTACCTTTTCTTGCAAGGGCTGTTCCCCTTGACGCAGCATGGTTTTTCCAGCACGCACCGGAACGGCCTCCCGCAGACGTACAGGGTAAGGACTTCGCGCCACAGGTAAAGATTCCCCTGTCATTACTGATACATCGAGATATAAACTTTCGGCTGAAATTAATCTGGCATCTGCGGAAATGCGATCGCCTTCTTCCAATTGCATCACATCGCCGCGTACCAATTCTCTAGCTGGAATTTGCTTTAATTCTCCATCTCGATACACTTTTACTTGCATCGGTAAGACTTTTTTTAAAGCAGATAAAGCTTTCTCAGCTTGAAACTCTTGCCAAAAGCTAAAAATGGCATTAATCCAAATTACTGCCCAGACTGCCCAGCCCAGTTCAGGTGTGCGGGAAATAAATGCCAAAATCCCTGCAACCCACAGCAACAAAGCCATAAAATGGGTTAATTGATCGGCAAATCTGAGCCACAATGGACGATGGACGGGTTCTGGTAATTCATTTGCGCCAAATTTCTCTAATCGCTCTTGCGCTTCATTGTCCGATAATCCATTGGCAGTAGTGCCTAGAGATTCATAGACTTCTTCAACTGATAATGTCCATAATGGTTGGTGTAATGATGCCATGCCCGATCTACTCCTGTTTGATAACTGAAGCTGGTTAGCTATTCGGCACGCAAAGTGCGTTTATTAAACTCAGGACTTATTATGGCCTATAAACCGTTTTTTTTACAAAAATAGAGCATTGAATATATAGCCAATGCTGATAATACCAACGGTCATTAGCCCAATAAACACGGCTAAAAGTTGAGGTTTCAAAACTTTTTTGAGAATCACCATTTCAGGCAGAGATAGTGCTGTTACTGCCATTGTGAAGGCTAAAACTGTACCCATTGGCATTCCTTTATTGACTAAAGCTTCGGTAATCGGCATCACACCCGCAATGTTCGCATAGAGTGGCACGCCCAACATTACCGCGATCGGCACTGCAAAAGGATTATTTGCGCCTGCATATTGGGTGATAAAATCAGTCGGCACATAACCATGAATCCCCGCCCCGATCGCAATACCACCCACGACATAGAGCCACACCGATCGCACAATGGAGCTCGACTGGAACCATCCTTGCTCAAATCTTTGCCCCCAAGTTAGCATCACTGCTTCTGGATTGTCCTCATCACCTAGAGGTATTTCTTGATGAGATTTTTGCAGTTGCCAAACAAAGGGTTCCACCCATTTTTCTAATTTTAGTAATCCGATGATATATCCAGAGGCGATCGCCAAACCGACACCAAAACCGATATAGATCAGCGTCACCTTTAGTCCAAACAATCCCCACAGCAGGATAACAGCAACTTCATTTACCATTGGCGCTGCCATCAGATAAGAAAAGGTCACACCTAAAGGCACACCTGCTTCTAAGAATCCGATGAACAAAGGAACCGCAGAGCAAGAACAGAATGGTGTGACGATTCCTACCATTGCCGCCAAGATATTTCCCGCAAAAGTGCGCTTTCCTTCTAGCAAAGAGCGAACACGCTCTGGTTCTAAAAAGCTCTGAAATGTCCCAACAATAAAGCTAATTACAATTAGTAATGTTAAGACTTTTGGCACATCGTAAAGAAAGAAATGCAGACTCGATCCTAAATGCGATGACATCGACAAGCCGAAGAGTTGGGTGACAATCTGGGTTGCCAACCAATCAAAAGGATAAAATGGATCGAACATAACTTTGCCTCTTTAACGCTGCAATAAGGGCTGAATTTGTTCTGGACTGAGCACTTGACCTTTGCTGACGACTTTGCCATTGATTGTCATGGCGGGAGTAGACATCACACCTCGTTTAGCGATTTCGATGGGGTCGGTAATGTGCAGAATTTCAGCATTTAAATTGAGATTAGTTACAGCTTGTTTGGCATTTGCCTCTAGCTGTTGGCATTTTTTGCAGCCTGAACCCAAAATTTCAATCTCGATCGCATTCATGGCATAACTCCTTTTTTGTATTCTCTAATTCAATTCTCTCTCTACTGAATCCAAGCGATCGCTACCTTTTCTTAACTGACCCCACGCCCCGCCCAGATTCCCGAACTTGAGGAGAGCCAATATACTCTATTGAACCCACGCCGGATACAGTTGCATCTAACTGCTGACTGACATTAACCACAGCACTGCCCACGCCGCTATTGCGAACCGTAGCCTGCTTAGTCTTGAAATTCTCACCTTGGAAACTTCCAACCCCGGAAAAATTGAGTTCCAGCACATCGACACTTCCGGCGATTGTCATGCTACCCACCCCATCAAGGGAAATCGACAACTGTTTACCTTGGATATCCTTTACCTCAACACTACCGACACCATCTATATTCAAGCTCTCTAGGCTCTTTACCTCCACAACGAATTCAATGGGCTTGGTGGGATTCATATTGGTATCTTTCGTGATAGTGAGATACAGAACATTGTCAGTTACACGACTTTCTAGCAACGGCAGAATGTTGTCGTCAGCGGTGATCGTTAGGGACTCTTTTCCTGTCTGCTGTATCGTAACTTTACCTACGGATTTACTAGAAATGGATGAGAATCGACCTACTTCTCTAGATTCGGTCTTAACTATTCCAGAGCCTCTAAGCCCACCCAAATTGAGAGAGCAGCCTGTGAATAGGCTCAAAGCTGTTAAACACACAACCAAACCGTATAGCTTCGATCTCATTGTTTTGCCTGCTATATAAATCCTTAGTCGTTCACTTTTCATGGGTGCATTTTGATTGCGATCGCATCTTTCCATTAATGCAAGATTCCTAACACCATGATTGTTCTCCCGGAGGATTGTGCAGTAACTCCCGAATATTGGCTTCGATCACCCGATAGCCTACATTGCCGTTGAGTCTCTGCCGTCCTTCATTAAAAATCAGGGTGGGGCCATTGGTAACAAGTTAAGCTAAGAAAGCATTGTCAATCAGCAATTATGCTCAACATTTACTCGGATTTTGGGCATAAAACTGAGATTTGGGCGATCGAGGAATCATGCCTCCCATGATATTTATACCTACTCCCTCTCAAATCGTAAATTTTCCACTCCTAAAAAAGCAGTCTTTTTGAGTAATATTACTGATTGACAAATGCAATTAAGTCTTAACTTGTCACCAATGGGGTGGGGCTGACTGTAACCGTATGCTCTTTGACTAATTCAAAATCCTGGGATAGCTTGGCATAAGCCTCACCACTATCGATCTGAGCTTCGATAGCAGTGATCGGCAGTCTTAACTCCTCCGCAATTCCAAATTGTACCTTGCGGTCAGAAACATCTGCCAGTTTGGTAAAAAACGCCTCCCGAAATGCCCAGGTTGCTTTTTCAAATACCTGTTGATTTCGCTCTACTAAATCCTTCGTTTCTAGTAGTTGAATCGCATGGAGAAACAAATGACAGGAGGTCGATGAAAATGGTGTAACGTTAGTCCAAATATCAGGATGAACGCTGATGTGATCGAACTTTTTCGCAACCTCCTGGACATGATCGCTGTATCCTTGCAAACCACCGCGATCACGCCATCGGTTTTCCAGTTTTTCACGAGTAACACCAAAGACGGGGACAAAGTGCTTTGTGATCGCAATCTTGTCTTCAAAGGTTGTTTTCAACTCATCCAAACGAATCTGAGCAATATAAGCCCAAACGCAGAGAACATCGGAAAAATAAAAAATACGAATCGGTTCCATATCACTTCATCCTTAGACCCACCAGGGTTTCTTTCTAGTACGAGGATCAGTTTCCGTCCAAGCTGAGATCAAAATGCTGTTATCGATCACTGAAACCTGGACAATCTTGAGCGGTAGAGGAGCTGGGCTATGCACCACCGTCCCATACAGACGCTGATTGGATGTCCCTAACTTACTTTTTAGTTACCAAAACCCAATCCTCGGCTGTTTTGACAATCTCAGCATTCTGCAAACCTAAATGTTTTAAAACAGGTTTTTCTAACAGAAAATAAGGTTGAGGGAGAGTTTGCCATTTCTTTTTGAGCGTCGGCGCGTCGGCGACAATAACTTGGCGTTGACTGTAAAAATTCAGCGATGGACGGCCCAAGCGGTGAGAAGTAAACACCTGTTGACCGGCCGGAGTTCCTGTGCGGACAATTTCGGCGATCGGCTTAACAGGATAATCCTCCGCCAGTTCCCAAACCCAGTTATCAGAAGCCACCAATACCAACAGCGTCAGGTAAGTTCCCCAAATTAAAACTAATATAAACTGTCGGTCTTTGCGGTGCAGCAACACGGCCGCCATTGTCATTGTCAAAGCTACAAACATCAGCATTAACTGCAAATCTCGCTCTGGAGGCGCAATTTGTCCCCCGATCCGTACCCAGCCACTGAAGTACACGCAACCGACGACAGCAACTACACCCAGCATTGCCAAAATCGCGGGATGAGGCAACAAAGAAATAGCATCAAAACGTTCTTCTGCTTCCTCTTTGACGGGCTCTGGCGGCAGCCACAGTTGCTCCCAAACTTCAGCCAGATAACTGCCAACAGCAAGAGCAAAAGCTGGATAAATTGGCAAAACATACCACGGCAATTTAGTAGTCATCACAGAAATAGCCAGCAGATATACTCCAGTCCAAACCAATACTAATTTTGGCCCGGCAAAACTGCGATTTTCCCAACTCAAACGCAGCCCTTGTAGCCAAAATAACTGCCACGGCCAAGCTAATTTTAAAATTTCTAAAAGATAATACCAAGGCGGGCCTTTGTGACTGCTTACAGGTTCCGAAATGCGCCGGAAAGATTCGTTAATTAAATTAGTGTGGATGAAATATTGGCCGTAGTGCAGCCATTGGGCAAAATACCAAGCAGCTACTGGTAAAGTTCCGATCGCCAATCCGCCCCAAAGATACCCAGAAGTGAGGAGTCGCGGGGTATCCCAAACCAAAAAAATACAGCCAACAGCAGCCAACAGCAGCCCCAACATCACGCCCTTAGTCAGGCAAATGAGTCCGAACCCAATCCCCGCGCCCAAAGCGTAGCGCAAATCCCGGCGCGATCGTAGCAAACACCACATCGCCGCCAGCAAAAAACACAAAACCGCCCCATCCAACATCGCCAAACGTCCATGCCGCACCACCGGTAACAGCGTCAGATAGACGAGGGCAGAAAAAATGGATCTCGAACGCGGAGGAAACAACTCCCTGCCAATGGCGTAAAGCAAGGGCACAGAAGTGGCTGTCAGCATCGCCGGTACCAACCTCGCCGTCAATTCGCTGACACCGCCGACGGCAAAACACAGCCCTATTAGCCAGTGTACCAGCGGCGGTTTGTTCAAATAAGGCATAGAGTCGATCGTCGGATACAGCCAATTTAAGTTGCCGCGCCAAATTTCGCGACTTACCTGCGCTGCAATGCCTTCATCCCAATCCCGCAAAGCCACGCCGCCCAGATTCAGCCCGAAAATCAGCACTGCCGCCAACAGAAAAGCCAGCATCCACACTTTGTCTGTAAAGCTGTCATTCCAGCGATTTTTCGGTTTGCGGCTTAGGAATGGAAAGATTTCTGACATAAGTTAAGAGAGTTTTGAGCGTCCCAAACTGAGGGTAAACTTAGACAGCAGTTATTTGCGACTAGGAAAATACCATGAACTTGCCTGTAATTATAGATATTATCATTGGCTTAGTATTTATCTACCTGACTTTAAGCTTGCTAGCTTCGGAAATTCAGGAACTGATTGCTACTGTTTGGCAGTGGCGGGCGGAACATTTAAAGAAGTCGATAGAAGTGCTGATTTCTGGAGGCAGCGAAGGTGCGAAAGATCCCCTGCAATTTAAGCGAGTCGGACAGTTAGCCCATTCGATTTACGCCAATCCGATTATCAAGGATTTGAATCAGGGAGCGAAAGGGCTGTTATCAGAGGGATTCCGCTCTGTTACGCACCGCATGGGGGATTTGTACCACGGAGTTACGGGTACTAAAAATGTTTTCGGCAATAAATCCAGTGGGCCTTCTTATATTCCAGCCGAGTGTTTTTCGGCTAGCCTTTTGGAGACTTTAAAGGTTTCTAGTTTGCTCAGCTCTATCTCTAAAACCCGATTGGAAAGATTTAAAGACTTACAATTAGCACAAATTCAACAGATTGGACAAAATCTGAGTTTGCCGGATGCTACTAAACCGATTATTGAGCAAGAATTTAGGTGGCTGACTGCGGAGTTCAATCGAGTGGTTGAAGATTATCAAAACAATTTAGCAAGTTTGAGCAACAGCTTAAATCGGATGTCTGAAAAGCTAGGATTTTATATTAAGGATTCTCAGGTTTATCTACCAGAAACCGAGCTGGGAGGGAGAGAATTTCAGAGGCAGATGGCATTTGTGAAGGCTCGTTTTGACAGCAGAAATGAGCGGGTGGCGCTGCTAGGGCAACTACAACCTAGTTTCAGCAATCTGTTAAATACTGTTAAAAAAAGTCAAGAGTCGGCAGCCGAAATTATGGAACTCAAAGAGGAGAGTCCGATTTATCAACAAATTCAAGAAACCTTGGACAGTATGCCAGAATCTTTGAAACGCAGCCTTTATATTTTAGCGCAGCGCGCTGAAAAAGGCGGCGGAGATACTCAAGAGCAGTTGCAGCGGTTTCAGAAAGAAATTGAAATTTGGTTTGACCAATCGATGGAGCGTGCTTCTGGTGTTTACAAGCGTAATGCTAGAGGGGTTGCGATTTTGCTCGGAACTGCGATCGCTGTCGCTGCTAATGCTGATACCATTCATATTATTAATCGGTTGTCGAAGGATTCGATGTTGCGATCGACTGTTAATTTGTACGCTGAGCAGTTGGTGGTAAATAATGCTAAGACTAAATCAAATAATTTAACCAGTCTGACAAAAGTTCAACAGGATGTCGATCGAGCTTTGGATAATAATGTACCTCTGCCTTTGGGATGGAGCGAACAGAATAGGTTAAAACGAGATAAACAGGGGAATTTATTGTGGCCGGCTTTGATGGAAAAATTGTTTGGTTGGATATTGAGCGGTGTAGCTATTTCTATGGGGGCTGGTTTTTGGTTTGAGGCGCTCAACAAGATTATTAATATTCGCAATGCAGGGAAAAAACCGCCATCTTCTACAGAATCTTGAGCGGTGCAGTTGCGAGGCCAATCTACTAAGTGTCATACCCTTTTAGATTTTAGATTTTAGGTGGGGGAATGACTGAAGACTATCGAGGTTTGAAGCACGGGCTTACGGTGGGATTCTTTTGTAAAAGTGGGATCACGGACAGGATACCGGATCGATCGGTAATTGCGAGTTGGCCGGAAGTAAGGGAAAACACGCAGAATATAAATTCCGTGCGATCGCGGATGGCAGTGCTGCAGAAATAGGGCAAACTGATAGATAGGTGAAATAAGAATGAGCGAAATAAACAAGGTCGCTGGCAGTTTCAGAAGCTCTGACTCCAAGGCTGTATCTACCGCTAAACACACTTTTGGAGGACGGAATATGTTGACTTCTTTAAGGGAAACGACTCCCGCCTTGGAATACGCAAATTCCCCATCCAAAAGCTTTGTATTCAAGGACTCCAGCATCAGTCAAGGTGGATATTTTGTTTCCAGAATTTTGACTGGGGCATCTGACTGCATCGAGAAAATTACCTCGGCACTTCAAAAATCGACCTCTATCCTTAGAGAGATTGACAAAGTTGGCTCGACTTCTGACGGCCACTCAAACCAACTGCAATTAGGCTTTGTTATCCTCAGTTCAGATTACCTGGAACCATACAAAAGTCAATTGCCAAAATCGCACAGTTCCCTGACTCAAAACAGCGGACTTGGTGGGTGTTATGCCGATCGAGATAGTGATACACTCAGCAACGGCGGTGGGCGCGATCGACTGTTTGCTAATTAAGGAGAGTGATTTAATGCAGAGTATGGAACGTACCGAGGGCGACTGAACCCGAATACAATTGTAATTAGGGAGGCAGGCGCGATCGCAATCAACGATTTCGATCTGACTAAATCAGCAATCATATCAACTCCCGCTGAATAATTTGAATCACGTTTGTAGTGAGGTGGGTAGTCCTCACAGTGTCGGTAGCCCCCCATAAGTCAATTGATTTCCCGCGATGGGTTCCACTTAATATCATACCGTTTTGACTGTTAGTAAATGCGACCAAACATCCTGGTAATCAGTATTTGGGTGTACCGCAAACCTAGCAACTTCAAACCATATAGAATTCTTCAATATCTACATAATTCAGTTTTCCCTTGGATGAAATACAGCTAGGGAAACTCTAGTGCATTGTGCCTCTACGTAAAATCTCACACTCAAATAAAAACTACTAAATATAAGAGGAGTTATTCGGGGGTGAATTACCTCCACTATTTCCGCATCCCTCAACTCAGCCTACTATTAGCAAAATAAGGTCAAAAAAAATTGGATAATAGAACCTAGTTTATTTCAAGATTCCCGATTAATATTGCAATCTATTCCCATAGATAGAGGCTCAAATTTCCATTTGACTCAAGAGGCGAAAGGCAAATGCCGAGCAAAATAAATCACTAAAAAAGTTTTTAAAATGACCCCATTTCCCAATTGGGTGTTAAGATATAATGGAATAAGCCTGATGAGATAACTCCGGGGTGTATCTACTAATAATGCCCTTAATGGAGTCTCCAATATGAGTTCTACATTCGCTCAACTTAACTCACAATCTGCTTTTGAAAAAATGCCACCTCGCTGCTTAGTCTTCATTGACTCCGGCGTTAAAGATTACGAGTCAATTGCAGCGGGAGTGCTGCCGGGACAGCAGGTAGTAATACTCGATAGCACCAAAAACGGCATCGCACAAATCACGTCCGAGATGGAAAAATACGCCTCTACTAATGGGGCGATAGACTCGGTTCACATTATTTCTCACGGCAGTTCAGGCAGCTTACAATTAGGCAATACCTCTCTGGGTTCAGATAACATAGAGCAATACAAAAGCCAGTTGGAAAAGTGGCAAACTTCACTAGCCCCACAAGCAGACTTCATGGTGTACGGCTGCGATGTAGCAGGCGGTACAGGTGCTAATTTCCTCGATCGATTCAGTCAATTAACCGGGGCTGACGTTGCGGCATCCACCAACATAACCGGCCGTAGCGGCGACTGGAATTTAGAATTTGCTAAGGGTCAAATTGAATCTCCCTTAGCCTTGCAGCCAGAGGCTATGGCAAGTTACCAAGGTGATTTAGCTACGATCGTAGTAGCCAACAATAGCGATAGCGGGCCGGGTTCATTAAGGGCTGCGATCGCCAGCGCTGTTGCCGGCGATATCATTAACTTCGCTCCAGGTTTAGCCAGCCAAACCATTACCCTCACCAGCGGTCAACTCGATATTCCCGTTGGCAAAAACATCACGATTGACGGCGCCGCCGCACCCGGTTTAACCATCAGTGGCAACAACGCATCCCGCGCCTTTTTTGTCAACGCCAACGTTGCGACTGCTACCAATTTTGTGGTCAAAAACCTCATTATTACTAACGGCAAAACTACCGATCGAGGTGGCGCGATCGGCACAACCGACGAAGTAAACCTCACAGTAGAAAACGTTCAGTTCAACAACAACGTCGCCGATAAAGGCGGTGGCGCAATTTTTGGTAATTTCAACAATACCCTGACTGTTACCAACAGTAAATTCACTGGCAACGTAGCCACCTCCGCTAACGATGAACGCGGTGCAGGTGCGATCGGCTTTTTGAGTTCCAAAACTTTTACAGTCACCAACAGCGACTTCACCAACAACAAAGGAATTAACGGCGGGGCGATTAACAGCCTTCAAGGTAAGTTAACCATTGACAACTCGCGATTCATCGGCAACGACACCACCTCCGCCTCTTACGCCACAGGCAAAGTTAATCCTGGTTTAAGGGGTAACGGTGGCGCTATTTACACAGACAGAGCCAGCAATCCGAGCGAAGCTTCCGGCACAATCAAGATCACCAAAAGTGTATTTCAAGACAACAAAGGGCGAGGCGAAGGCGGAGCAGCTTATCTGTTCACCGGTAGCCAGGACAATGTAATTTTGGAAAACACCACCTTCCAAAATAACGAAGTTATGGCGCTCACAGGCAGCCCCAATGGTGGAAATCCTGGAAATGGTGGTGCGGTAACGATTTTGAGCGACAGCACCAACAAGGGATTGACCATTGCCAACACCACCTTTGCTGGCAACAAAGCCAATAATCAAGGTGGCGGCCTGTGGATGCGAAATGCCCCTACTACGATTACTAACAGTACGTTTTCTGGCAACTCCACGGCGTTTGCTGCTGGTAATTTCAACAAACTCGGCGGTGCAATGACTCTTGGTGCACCCACAACCATTCTCAACACGACGATCGCCGATAATTCTGCCGGCTGGGTTGGTGGAGGTATCTTCGCCGCTGCCAATAATGTCACCCTCAAAAACACGATTCTTTCCAACAATACAGCGGCTAACGGAGGAAACCCTTGGGGCATTCAGCAACACGTCACCGCCCAATATAGCGATCAAGGAGGGAATTTTCAGTGGCCGGTGATTAGCACCGATACCAAGGTAACGACAAGTGTGACGATCGCAGACCCCTTACTCGGCCCTTTGCAAAACATCAACGGCGCTTTAGTCAGGCCCCTGCTGACAGGAAGTCCGGCAATTGATAAAGGGATTGCCACCGGCGCACCCGCTACGGATCAGCGCGGCGTGGCTCGCCCTCAAGATGGCGACAGCATTCCAGGTGCGATCGTAGACAGCGGCTCTTTTGAATTGGGAGGTAGTGTCGTCCCGGTGCCAACTCCGACGCCCGCGCCGACTCCTACTCCCACACCGACTCCGGCGCCAACTCCG
The DNA here is from genome assembly GCF_036705085.1 of Microcoleus sp. B6-A1. NCBI lineage: Bacteria > Bacillati > Cyanobacteriota > Cyanophyceae > Oscillatoriales > Microcoleaceae > Microcoleus > Microcoleus sp. B6-A1. Next base: position 13,482 of record NZ_JAUBTU010000047.1, on the reverse strand, counting down.
ACGCCCGCGCCAACTCCTACTCCCACACCGACTCCGGCGCCAACTCCGACGCCCGCGCCGATTCCAACTGAGACTCCGACACCCACACCCGAACCCACTCCTACTCCCACACCGACTCCGGCGCCAACTCCCACACCCGAACCCACTCCTACTCCCACACCGACTCCGGCGCCGACTCCGACGCCCGCGCCAACTCCTACTCCCACACCGACTCCGCCGCCGACTCCGACTCCGGCGCCAACTCCAACTCCGGCTTCGGATGGTTCCCCGCTCGATGACCTCAACCCCCCCCAACTAGATCCTGCCACCATCACCCCCAACCCCGTCCAACAAACTATCAACGGCGGCGAAGGTATCGATTTCATGATGGGCGGTGTCATCAACGACTCAATTAACGGACTTACCGGCAACGATACACTCTACGGCATGGGCGGCAATGACAACATTGACGGCGGCGCAGATAACGACTCAATCTTCGGCAATGGAGGCAGCGATTTCATCTCTGGCGGCGCTGGCAACGATACCATCTACGCTGGCAAAGATCCTGACACTGTGGTTGGTGGTGAGGGCGACGACTTTTTGAGGGGAGATATCGGCAATGATACTGTTGCCGGCGGCCTTGGCAACGACAGCATTTTCGGCGGTAAAGATGACGATATCTTGCTGGGTGAAGATGGGGACGACTACATTTTAGGCAACTTAGGAAATGACACAATTAATGCTGGAAATGGCAACGATATTGCCTTTGGCAATGAAGGTGCAGACCTGATTTTTGGCGACATCGGTAACGATACCCTGTACGGAGGCAAAGAAAACGACAGTCTCGATGGCGGTGAGGGCAACGACTTACTCTTCGGTGGCAATGACAACGATGTGCTCTGTGGCGACATCGGTAACGATACCCTGTACGGCGGCAAAGGTAATGATATTCTCAGCGGTGGTGCTGGGGACGATTTCCTTTCCGGGGATGTTGGGGACGATACATTGACGGGAGGTTCGGGAAATGATGTGTTTTTCCTCAATCAAAGTGTGGGTAGCGACATCATTAATGATTTCCGCAAGGGAGAGGATTTAATTGGGTTGAATTCTGGTTTGAGTTTTAATCAACTCAGTATTACTTCCAGCAACAATCAGACTTTGATTACTGTGACGGATACCAATCAATTGTTGGCGAAGCTTAACAATATTACCCCCGGTATTCTCACTGCTAGCGATTTCACTCAGGTAACAATCTAACTGCCGGGGGTAGGGTGCGCCATAAGCAGCCAGCCCGCTTAGAAGTGCTGAAGAAAGCTCTAAAGCTCTCAAACTCCTGAAAGTTGGGGATGACGTTAGCGTCGCCCGTCCCTACGGGGCCTACGCCAACGAAGAGGAGCGATCGATCTGATTCTTTTCAACAGCGATCGGTAATAAATCTTGTTTATTGCCGATCGCCCACACCTAGAATGAGGCACATCCGTCTATTGCACTCCTGAGCTGGCTAGCCATAAGTAGCGCCCGAATAAAGCAAGCTTTCTCAACAACAAAATTTCCGATTTTTGGGAACTTTTTTCCTGCAGGTAAAAAAGTTAAAACAATCAAATTGTTAGGCAATTTTCCTGGTTTTCGCTAAGGTGAACGTATCAGGTAATAGCTAGAGAAATTGTCGGAAATTTGGCAAGTATAAAATCTTTTTGTAGTTTTACGTATCCCATGCTTATCAATGGTTTGAGGTACTACTTGTCGGGCTAAAGATGTGCAGGGTAAATCTACAGAGAGAGGTTCCCCGTGGCAGACTATTTACATTACATCTTCTGCAATTAATTGCTAAAGAAATCGCAATTTCTACACAGCTTAAGCTGATTAGGGAGACAAGTCTCGGATTTCACTTAGGCATAAAATTCAAGTTTTTTCTTAAATTTGAATTTCCCCGATGGATCACCGAGGTTTTAATCCTGCCTACTGCCTTCTGCATCTCTAGCCTTCTGCTTTCAAGGTGAATCTACCAGCAAATAGTAAACATTCTCATGGGTATGCGAAATGAGTTCAACTTTTGCCACCAACATGGATTCACAATCTGTTCTCCGCAATGTTGGTTCTAAATCTATTGTCTTCATTGATTCCGACTTAGATGACTATCAAACTCTTGCGGGTGGCGTGCTTCCCGGTGCAGAGATCATCATTTTAGATAAAAATGGTAACGGAGTAGAGCAAATTACTGCGAAACTGCAAACAATTTCTGCTGCGGGGGAAACTGTAGAGCAAGTTCACATTTTTTCTCACGGCAATTCTGGCAGCTTGCAGCTAGGTTCTGCCACGCTGAATTCGGATAATTTGCCGCAATATGAAAGCCAGTTGCAAGGGTGGCGAAATGCGCTAAGCGACAAAGCAGATATTGTGCTTTACGGTTGTGATCTTGCTGCGGGTTCGGGAAGCAATTTTGTCGATCGCCTGGGCGAGTTAACCGGGGCTGATATTGCGGCATCTAGCGATCGCACTGGCCGCGGCGGTAACTGGAATTTGGAGTTTGCCAAGGGTGATATTGAAGCACCGCTAGCCTTGACTCCAGAGGCAATGGCGGATTATCAAGGGACTTTAGCGACTATTACCGTTACCAACAATAATGATAGCGGGCCGGGTTCATTGAGAGATGCGATCGCCTCCGCAGCAGCCGGCGATACCATTCAATTTGCCTCGACTCTTGCGGGCCAAACAATTACTCTCTCGAACGGTCAACTTGTCATCAACAAAAACTTGACAATTGATGCAGTTGGTGCAGCAAATTTAACCATCAGTGGCAACAATGCTTCGCGGGTAATCCGCACAGAAGGTGCAACAAATGTTACTCTAAAAAACCTGATTGTTGCCAACGGCAAAGTTTCTGGAACCGATCCCAATAGTGAGGCAACTAGCGCCGGTGGTGGCATTCAAACAGGAAGTAGCAGCACTTTAACTTTAGAAAATTGCCAAGTCAATAATAATGTTGCCGGTTTTGGTGGCGGCATTTACACGGGTTTCCGCAGCACGACGACTGTAATTAACAGCAAGTTTAGCGGCAATGACGGTTCGCGAGCGGACAATACCGAACGCGGTGGCGGCGCGATCGCCACTAAAAGCGGCGGTGTTCTGACTATCAGAGATAGCGAATTTACCAACAACAAAGGCAGCTACGGCGGAGCTGTTAATAACCTGTTGGGCAGCATGACGATCGAAAACTCTAAATTCATCGGCAACGTGACAGATAAAGGCGTTGGCGGGGCAGTTTACGTCGATGGCGCTAATGCTTCCGGCCCGAATGCAACCCCCGGCCCGGTGGCCGGAAATATTGCCATCCGCAACAGCATTTTTGATGGCAATATCGGAGCGAGAGAAGGAGGAGCAGGGTTTTTATTTGGCTATCTTCAAGATAAGATAGTTTTGGAAAATAGCACTTTTATTAACAATAAAGCTGTTAAGGATCTAGCAGGAGTTGGAGGTTCGGGAGGCGCAATTCGTCACGGAAATGTGGATCTTACGGTAACAAACTCCACTTTTGCTAATAACCAAGCTGAAGATAATGGGGGCGGTTTGTGGTCAGGAGGGAATGGAAATATCAGCATTGTCAACAGTACATTTTCCGGCAACAGCGCTGCTAAGCAGGGCGGAGGAATGCTTGTCGCTAACAGAGATTCCTTTTCGACTAACATCGTCAATTCGACTTTTGCTAAGAATACCGCTGAATTTTCGGGAGGTATTGCTACTTTTAACGATCCTGTGAAATCGCCAATTACTGTCAAGAATTCGATTTTTGATAGGAATACGGCAAGTAACTCTTTTAAAACTAGGCAGCACACGGGACGGGAGCTCATCGATGGGGGAAACAATATTCAATTTCCCGCTAAACTGACGACCGGAGATCCTAATGATAGTAATGTTACGGCAAATGTGACGATCGCAGACCCCTTACTCGGCCCTTTGGAAAATATTAACGGGGCTTTCGTGCTGCCGCTGCTAACAGGAAGTCCGGCAATTGATACTGGTACTGGTGCGGGCGCGCCGGCGGCTGATCAGCGCGGTGTCAGTCGCCCTCAAGATGGTGATAATAACGGAAGTGCGATCGTTGATATTGGCGCTTATGAACTTAACCCTACAGTCACGCCGACTCCAACTCCGACACCGACTCCAACTCCGACGCCCACTCCGACTCCGACTCCCACACCCGAACCAACTCCCACGCCCACACCCGAACCAACTCCCACGCCCACACCCGAACCAACTCCCACGCCCACACCCGAACCCACACCCACGCCCACACCCGAACCCACACCCACGCCCACGCCCACTCCGGCCTTAGATGATTGCCTACTCGATAGCCTCAACGCCCCCCAACTAGATCCGGCCACCATCACCCCCAACCCCGTCCAACAAACTATCAACGGCGGCGACACTACCGATTTCATCATGGGTGGCGGCATCAACGACTCAATTAACGGACAAGCCGGCAACGATACTCTCTACGGCATGGCCGGCAATGACAACATTGACGGCGCTGCAGATAACGACTCAATCTTCGGTAATGAAGGCAGCGATTTCATCTCTGGCGACGCTGGCAACGATACCATCTACGCTGGCAAAGATCCTGACACTGTGGTTGGTGGTGAGGGCGACGACTTTTTGAGGGGAGATATCGGCAATGATACTGTTGCCGGCGGCCTTGGCAACGACAGCATTTTCGGCGGTAAAGATGACGATATCTTGCTGGGTGAAGATGGGGACGACTACATTTTAGGCAACTTAGGAAATGACACAATTAATGCTGGAAATGGCACCGATATTGCCTTTGGCAATGAAGGTGCAGACCTGATTTTTGGCGACATCGGTAACGATACCCTGTACGGAGGCAAAGAAAACGACAGTCTCGATGGCGGTGAGGGCAACGACTTACTCTTCGGTGGCAATGACAACGATGTGCTCTGTGGCGACATCGGTAACGATACCCTGTACGGCGGCAAAGGTAATGATATTCTCAGCGGTGGTGCTGGGGACGATTTCCTTTCCGGGGATGTTGGGGACGATACATTGACGGGAGGTTCGGGAAATGATGTGTTTTTCCTCAATCAAAGTGTGGGTAGCGACATCATTAATGATTTCCGCAGGGGAGAGGATTTAATTGGGTTGAATTCTGATTTGAGTTTTAATCAACTCAGTATTAGTTCCAGCAACAATCAGACTTTGATTACTGTGACGGATACCAATCAATTGTTGGCGAAGCTTAACAATATTACCCCCGGTATTCTCACTGCTAACGATTTCATTACTCTGTAATTATTATAGCAATCCTCGCATCATTTGTGAATTTCTTACTCCCTCCCCTTGGTCAGGGGAGGGTTGGGGTGGGGTAAAAAAATTACGACTCCTGCAAGGATTGCTATAATAAAGCGGACTTGATACTATTCCCTTCCAATACGATCGCACAAATGTCTATCTTCCTCCTTCACCTCAGCATTTGTCCGCAAATAATCGCGCACGCGATCGCAACCATCAGCCAACAAATCCACTTTCAAAACTCGATCCACATCCCACAAAATCAGCGTATTATCCTCACTCACAGAAGCCACAAATGACCCATCCCCACTATACGCTACCCCCCGAATCGCCGCAGAGTTACCTCTGATGGTCGTTAATTGGGTACCGTCAAGCTTCCAAAACTTCAGCGTATTGTCTACACTACCAGAAGCAATAATATTACCATCCGGGCTAAACGCCACCCCCCATACCGCGGCAAGATGACCTTCCAGAGTTCTCAGTAACTTACCATCCACAGTCCAAAGCTTAATCGTATTGTCCCCGCTGCCAGAAGCCAGAAATTTACCGTCAGGGCTAAATGCCACCCTCCACACAGCAGCAGTATGACCTTGAAAAGTTCTCACTAAAGTACCATCAAGCTTCCACAACTTAACAGTACCATCCCCTCCTGCCGAAGCAATTAGCTGACCGTCAGGGCTAAATACCACCTGCCAAATAGGAGCATGATGTCCTGTCATAGTATGCAATAAAGTACCATCTGGCCGCCAAAGCTTGATAGTATTATCTTGACTTCCAGAAGCAAGAATTTGACCGTCAGGACTGAAAGCCAACCCCATAACTGTAGCGTTATGACCTACCAAAGTTGCGATCGCTTTTCCGTTTCGAGTCCAGATATTCACCTTATTATCATTTCGGCCAGAAGCAATTAACTTGCCATCGCCACTCATGGCAACAGCATAAATCGCAGCGTTTTCTACAGTGAAAGTCCTCAACAATTTGCCTTGCCGACTCCAAAGCTTAGTCGTGCCATCCTCGCTGCCTGTAGCAATTGTAGAACTATCCGAACTCAGTGCGATCGCCCAAATCCCCGCTTTATGTGCAGTAATCATCGTTCGCAATGGGTTTTGACTCTGCCACAGCCTCACCGTATTTTCTGCACCCGCCGAAGCAATAAAACTGCCATCCGGGCTCCAAGCTATCCCCCAAATCGCAGCAGTGTGACCTCTCAATGTCGTCCGTTCTGTTCCGTCAAGATTCCAGAGTTTTACAGTTTGATCCCGACTTGCAGAAGCAAGAGTCTGACCATCGGGACTGAAAACAACTCCCGATACTACAGCAGAATGACCTTCAAGCGTTCGTAGGGGCAGCGCCCCCGTGCCTGGCCCATTAACTGTCCAGAGTTTCACCGTTTTGTCTCCACTTCCTGAAGCCACAATCTGACCGTCTGGACTAAACGCCGCTGCAGATAACACAGAAGTATGACCCCGGAAAGTTCGTAGGGGCAGTGCCCCCGTGCCGGCCCCGTCTTTGTTCCAGAGTTTCACCGTTTTGTCTCCACTTGCCGTAACAATAGTCTGACCGTCTGGACTGAAAGCCACTGAGGGTACCCCAGCAGTATGACCCTGGAGAGTTCGTAGGGGCAGTGCCCCCGTGCCGGCCCCGTCTTTGTTCCAGAGTTTCACCGTTTTGTCCATGCTGGCAGAAGCAATTGTTTGACCGTCGGGACTAAACGCCACTGTCCAGATACCAGCAGTATGACCCTGAAAAGTTCGTAGGGGCAGTGCCCCCGTGCCTGCCCTATCCAGTTTCCAAAGTTTTACAGTTCCATCATCACTTCCAGAAGCAATAAACTGACCGTCCGGGCTAAATTTGACAGACCGAACGATCGCCTGATGACCTTTGAGTGTTGCTATTTCCGTTCCGTCCCGCCGCCACAGTTTAATAGTTTTATCCACACTTGTTGAGGCAATAAACTTACTGTCCCGACTAATATCAATTCCAATAGCAGCCGCTTTATGTCCCGATAAACGGTTGTATTCATCCCCTTCATAAACCGCTTGACGCAATACATTGATCACTCGCTCTTCAATATTTTTATCTGTCTTGCCTAAGTTTTGTAGTCGCCGCTTAGCTTTAATTGCTGCTATTAGTGCATCCAATCGGCGATTAGAGGCAAACAGCCCCTCCGAGGAAGAAACCAGCGCTTCAATTTCACTCATCCGAGCTTCGCGCTCACTAATAACTGCTCGGCGATACTGAAAATAACTTGTTACTCCTAAAGCACAGGCAAGCAGCAGTGCCATACTCACAGAAAATAGTAAGGCCCTCTGTCGTTTAACTGCTTTTTTTTCTTGAATTAATCGCATTTGTTCCTCGGCCAGTCGCGCTTCCACTTCTTTGGTGCGTTCTGCTTCTAAAGCTTGTTGAACTTCTCGCCTATCTAGTTCGGCACTAGCAGCTAAGAACTGATAGTCTAGGTTACTCAAGCTTTTTTCCTGCGCCCAGATTTGACCATCTTTTAAAGCTTGTCCCCGCAAAAGTCGGGAAAAATCTGTTTGTTGTGAAGCAACCCAAGCATCGAAGGTTTGCGAGTAGGGGCGCAGTTGCCCTAATTGCTTCTCTACCCATTCCAGATTAAAAACTTCAGCATAAACCCTGTTTCTCACCTGTAAATAACCATTAGTTTTGACAACTAATCCCGATAATAATAGTTCAATTTGTTCTGGTGAGTCATCAGTTGATACCCTTCCCGCTCTTTTGCTCAAAGGTAAAAATCTTTCATTTCCTAGTAGGGGCAATTCCCCTGTAGTTGCCCTATAAAGATTTGGGTCAGGCACGGGGGTAATGCCCCTATCATCCTCTTCAAAGTCCCACAATGAAAGAGAACCGCTGGTTAAGGGGGGGTTAGATTGTAAAATTTGCTGGTAGATGCCGAGTAATCGGCCCGCGCGTTGTTCGTTGCGAATAATCCGCTCCTTTATGGTTTTTAAATGTTCCGGCTCATCCTGAGATTCCCATTTATTGATGATATTTTCTCGCACTAAACGAGCTACCCAAAACTCTTCTGTTCCGGCGGGAATTGTTACTACTTTTTGCGGTGTAGTTTGAGTTGCTATGTAGGCTAAATAGCACAGTTTTTGCGTAAGAAATGGCTGCCCAGAAGTCCAAGCCAATATCTGTGTGAGAATAGCTTGAGAATTATTGACTACACTTGCCAATCCCGCCGCTAATGGCTGGGCTTCTTCGAGTTCAAAACCTCGTAAATTTATGGCGCGACCAATATTAAAAGGCGTTCGTTTTTTATCAACAATTAAATCGCTAGGGGTTGCTACTCCAAATATTGCAAAAGTAATACGATTATATGCTGGATTAATTGAGCGTTGATTATAGCAAAAGCGAATTAGGGCAAAAAAATCATCGACAGGAAACTCTAGACTGAGAACACTGTCAATTTCATCAATAAATATAAAATTTTTTTCTTCAGGAAACTTGGCTAACAAAATATCTTCAATAAAATGACTCAATCTTTGCAGAAATGATACATCTTCTTCATCACGCCACCAGGTTTTTAGGTTAACTTGCCCTAAAAGATTGAAGCCGCGCCACAGTTCCCCAATCATGCCTTTATACCACTGTAAAGGAGTGATATTTTCGCTACCGATGCGAGTCATGTCGATCGTGCTGCACTGAAAACCTTCTGCTTGCAGTCGGTGCAGGGTACGGACTAAAAGAGAAGATTTGCCCATTTGCCGGGAGTTAAGAACGTAACAAAATTCGCCAGCTTTTAAGGCTTCATAAAGTTCGGAATCTGCTTGCCGAACTACGTATGTAGGCGCATCACTGGCGAGACTTCCACCAATTTGGTATGTTACCTGGGTCATGGGGTTTATGGGTGGGTTTAAAGCTGAGTATGTAGGGAATTTATTTAGAGGTAAGGATGTGGTGCTGGAGCTTCATTATAATATAATAGCCATCCTAAATCATTTGTAAATTTCTTACTCCCTCCCCTTGATAAGGGGAGGGTTGGGGTGGGGTCAAAAATTTACGACCCAACCTACAATTACAATAGTCACGGTAAAGCTTACAAATAAATGGCATTAGAACTAATTCAGGCTGTCGAAAAAGCAGATTCTTCCGAGGGCTTGTTAAAGGCGGTCAAAGCACTGGCCGCGGCTCCCTCAAAACAAGCAATTCCTACCTTAATTACAGTGCTCGGTTACAACAACCCAGGCGCTGCTGTTGCAGCCGTTGATGGGCTGATTAAACTCGGAGAAGCTGCGGTGCTGCCGCTTCTAGAACAGCTTGACGGCTACAATTACGGGGCGAGAGCTTGGGCTGTTCGGGCTTTGGCGGGAATTGGCGACCCCAGGGGTTTGGAGATTTTGCTGGATGCGGCGGCGAATGACTTTGCTTTGAGCGTGCGGCGGGCAGCCGCTAGGGGTTTGGGGACGATTTGCTGGGAACTGATGCCGGCAGAACAAATTGCAGATGCTCAACTTCGCGCTGTGAAAACGCTACTGCAAGCGTCCCGAGATCCAGAATGGGTGGTGCGCTACGCAGCAGCGGGGGGTTTGCAAGCTTTGGCGGGTGCTGCGACTGTTAAACCGGATTGGTTAGCGGAAGTTTCGGCCCGACTTGAGGAAATCACCCAAAGCGATGAAACTACTTCTGTTAGGGCTCGGGCTTTGCTTGCTAAGGAAAAATTGTCACTTGGGTAGGGTTTGGGCGATCGTCTCTTCCAAGTCCCCTTGAGTGAGAGTGGTTAATATAAAGACTTCTTGTACGGTTTTGCCCTGTCTGGCGATGATTTTAAATCCCCCGCGGATGGGTACTGACACTCTTAATGTCATGCGGGGGATGTGTCCTTTAACTTTGTTGATGACGCCGGGAGTGACTGTTTGAATGCCCATTTTTAGGGTGAGGCGCTCTAAAATTGGTATCAAACCGGGAAGGTGGGTAGAGTGGTTCCAAACAAGGCGGCCTTTGGGTTGTGCGTTCATAAATATTTAACCAAATTCAACATACCCAGTCTAAGCCACCCCTGGGGGGAACCAGTTTGAAATTCCCTCAACTTATGTATCCATAACGTTACTGTGCGTGTTATTGCGAGCAAACCGAGGCAATCTCAAACCGAGATTTTTGATGGCTGGCGCGCAAGCTGAGATTTGATGGTGCAGAATTGTCCTGTACTTTTTGATGTTGTGGGTTGCTAACTGTCGGTTTTTCTAGTTGAGTGGCGATCGCCCCGAGGATTTCTGTGACACTGCAAGGTTTCTGGAGATAGCCGTCTGCTTTGAGTTCCAGGGCTTTTTCCATTTCGGAGGCTGTCATAAAAATAAACGGAATGCTGGCGGTTGCAGGGTGCGATCGCACGGCTGCGAATACTTCAAAACCGTTTAGCTCTGGCATCATGACATCTGACAAAATTAAATCGGGAATTTCGGCTGCTAACTCGATACCGACTTTTCCATTTTCAGCACCCACAGCTTCAAAACCGCGCGATTGCAGAAGTTCTAATACGGTTTCTCGAATTAAGTTATTGTCTTCAATTACTAATATTTTGGTCATTTTTGTTACTTTTATGTTGGTTTTATTTTTACTTGTATGTTAAATTTATATCACCCGTATTTTCCTAAATTCAAGTGGGCTATTGCAGCTACCCAGTTTTCGCAGCCCCGAAGCGATCGCGCTTCATCAAAATCTTTCATAAATCAATAAAACCGATTAAGAAAAATATCATGAAATTTATCAGCCCTAAAACAGACTTTGCCTTCAAAAAAATCTTTGGTTCCACCGACAGCCAAGACATCCTCATCAGCTTCTTAAATGCTCTAATTTACGCCGGTGAGCCAATCATCCAAGACTTGCAAATTATTGACCCTTACTCGGCTGCTACCGTTAGCGGACTCAAAGATAGTTATTTGGATGTCAAAGCTCGAATTACCGGCAACAAGACGGTAATTATTGAAATGCAAGTTTTGAATGTAGCCGCTTTTGAAAAACGAGTCATCTACAACCTAGCCAAAACCTATGCCAACCAACTCAAAATTAGAGAAGGTTATCCTAGATTGCAACCAGTAATTGCTTTGACGATTACTGATTTTGAAATGTTTAAAGAACAACCTGATGTTATTTCTCATTTTGTGTTCAAGGAAAAAGATAAACTATTTGATTATCCCCATCTCCAAGTTGAAATGTTTTTTGTGGAATTGCCGAAATTTAAAAAACAGTTAGATGAACTCACAACTTTGACAGATAAATGGATTTATTTTCTGAAAAATACTCCCGATCTAGAAACAATACCAGCCACAATGGAAACAGTTCCAGAACTAGAAAAAGCTTTTCAAATTGCCAATGAGGCTAACTTAAGCTTGAAAGAGTTCGAGGATATGGAAGCCCAGGAAATGGCGATCGAAGAACAGCGGGGAATAATTACTAGGGGCGTAGAAGAAGGTCTGGAGCGAGCTTTGGAGCAAGCTTTGGAGCCAGCTTTGGAGCGAGCTTTGGAGCCAGCTAGGATTCAAGCGATGCAAGAAGGGATTCAAGCAGGCCGTCAAGAAGGGATTCAAGCAGGTCAAAGAGTATTAATTCTGCGTCTGCTGGAACGACGTGTAGGAGCCGTAAATCCCGATGTAGTTTCGCGGATTGGGGAATTATCGGTTGAGCAATTAGAGAGTTTGGTGGAGGAGGTAGTCGGATTTTCTAGTTTATCCGATTTAATGGTTTGGTTGGATAGAGCAGAATAATCGAAAGATCGATCGCTGTGAGGTTTTTTTAGGTCGATCTACTTATAAACAGCGATATTCACAAATTTCGGGCGATCGGGTAAAATATAACTTAGTGTATCGCTATTAAGTGAGGAAAAAGATATGTCAGAATTTCTCGACTTTCTCCGACATCAGTTTGCCTACGTTGCCATTGGCGAATTTAAACCAGGAAAATTTGAAGCTGCAGAACAACTTTTTGAAAAAGCCGTGGCAACTTATGCCACAGGTTTTAAGGGAGCATACCTGCTGCAATTGCCCAATACAGACAAAGGTATTGCCATCATTTTTTGGGAAAGCGTAGAAGATATGGCAGCCAATCAAAGCGAAGCTTATCAGGAAATATTGAAGCAGATGGCGCCTTTGTTTGCGAAAATACCAGACACAAATATTTATGAAATAGTCAGTGAAATTCAGCCCAAAGGTGAATAATTAAAAAACCTGCAACCGGCGCGTCATTCCCATTCCCATCGGCGTTTTTCGCCCGACTCCGCTATAAAGCGCAAAATCTGCTAAAGTGTTAATTTGCTTGATAGTAGCAGGAGCTATATCTCCCATAATTCGGTAACTAATATCCCCGACGCAGCCAATAAATTTACTGCGAGAATCTGTACTAACTTCTGTTCGGATATCGAAAAAACTGGGGAAAATAGCTTCTGTGAAAGTAGGTTCGATCGCCATCCGGCTGTACTTGTTCCAGCGATTAGCTAAACTGCCAAAAATACTCTCACGAGTGGGCATAGCACTATCGTATACACCTTGCCTAAAATTAGTAGGAGTGCAAAAACTAAAAGCAATTTGGCGCTCAGTTTCCGACGCTCTATCGAACAATTCGGCGTAAGTACAAAAGTTTACCCACGGCTGGTTGGATTGCGGTTCGCTCAAAATATTAGTAATGTATATATTTGTCGGGCCCAGATGCCAAGGGCGAGCGAAATTAAGTTGCTGCCAAAGTTGAGTTAGGCGATCGAACAAACCGTCATCCAGCAGAGAAATTCGCCACCAAATCGGCGTATTTTCCTGAATTGGTTGCTTGTGTTCCCACTGTACAGCCGGAGATATTGTGTGGGAATCCGAAGCCAAAACTCTCTTTTGTGGCTGGGGCTTGCTGCTTTTGTAAGCCTCTTTTCTGCTTACTTGAAAAGGGCTTAAAGTGAAAGCTTTTTCATGAGATTGGTCGTGCAGGTACGCGCTCAAATCGCTGTCTACAGCACTCACAAGGTTGAGAAATAAAGCGTGGAGATGCCGTCCCGTTAAAAACTGGGATGGAATTGGTGCAACTGGCAGCAGGTTTAAAACAAGGCTGTGGGGCATTTTTAAATTCTATACTGTGTCTCTATATATTTTCAGCTCGTATTAATATTACAGCTAAGTTGGCACTTAGGAATGAGAATTAAATAACTTCCACAAGTTTGTGGGATGGGCGTCCCGCCCGTCCAAAAAGGACGGGCGG
>NZ_JAUBTU010000046.1:0-53220 GCF_036705085.1 Microcoleus sp. B6-A1 | reverse complement strand
TGTGCCACAAAAATTCTTGTGGGGTGGGCATCTTGCCCGCCCCAAATATTTGCACAGGCAAGATGCCTGTGCCACAAAAATTCTTGTGGGGTGGGCATCTTGCCCGCCCCAAATATTTGCACAGGCAAGATGCCTGTGCCACAAGGATTTCACAGGCAAGATGCCTGTGCCACAAAAAATCTTGTGGGGTGGGCATCTTGCCCGCCCCAAACTATTTGCACAGGCAAGATGCCTGTGCCACAAAAAATCTTGTGGGGTGGGCATCTTGCCCGCCCCAAACTATTTAAAATTCTCCTAAAGACCGGCCGCACAAACAGCCGCACCAATTAACCCTACATTGGGATTCAAAACAAGACGAACAGGCATCATTTCTAACAGCGAATCCATCCGGCCTTTGTGGGTAAAAGCCCGCATAAAACCGCCTTCTAGAATCAGTGGCAAAATCTTAGCAGCGATGCCGCCGGCTACGTACAAACCGCCGTAAGGTAACAGTGTCACAGCCAGATTTCCCGCCACTGCACCGTAGGCTTCTACGAACATTTGCATTGTTTGTTCGGAAAGCCGATCGCACTTTTTGAGTGCCGCCTGTGCAATTGTCGCCCCCGGATCGACAGTCTTCTCGCTTTTCCCGATTTCTGACTCCCATTTTTTGATAACTTCCCCTATCTCCGGCGATTCAGGAGCAAACTTTCTGTCCCGCAAAAACTGGTAAATTGAAACAATCCCTAGTCCCGAAACCACACGCTCGATCGATATTCTTTGAATGTCGTGTTTTGCTAACAAATATTTCAGCAATTCAAACTCCAACTCCGAACGAGGAGCAAAGTCACCGTGTCCCCCTTCCGAAGAAAAAACCTTGATGCCATTTGCCTCGGGAACTGCAAAACAATTTCCCAAACCAGTCCCCGCACCAATAACAGCAATTGGATCGTGTTGGCGGGGTTTTCCGACTTGCAAAATGTGCAAATCTCGATCGTCCAAAGCCCACACGCCGTAGCCAACCGCGACAAAATCATTAATTAAACTGACGCGGGATATTCCTAATTCTTGTTCCAGACGCTTCGCATCCAGCCTCCAAGGCAAATTAGTCAGTTTTGCAGTGTTGTTAACCACCGGGCCTGCGATCGCAAAACAAGCTTTTTCAGGCAATGGCGCAAAATCCAATTTCATAGCAGCTTCCGTCAAAAACTGCTGCACCATCGGCACTAAATCGGGAAACTCCCCGCTCGGATAGCGAAACTCGTAAAGAGCGTTCATTTCACCGTTAACAGTCCTTTCCACTAAGCGCAAAATTGTCTTAGTTCCGCCAATATCGCCCGCTAATAATAATGCCATAAATCTCTTTTTCCACCAAAGATAACATTCCCCATTTAAACACCCACAGTATTAATTGCCAACCAAGCCCGCAGCACCTCAGCCACAGTCCAAGCTTGAGCCGTGCAGCCCCGCGGCGAGTGGGGGGCGTCGCCCTCAAAAATTTCGCTCATACTGCCAACTCCGCCGGCCATTATATGATGTGCCATCGGTTCTAGGAATTCGCGAGCTTGTGCTGGGTTTTTGTATACGTGTAAGTGCGCCAAGACAAACGGGCCAATCAGCCAGCCCCAAACTGTGCCCTGGTGGTAGGCGCTGTCGCGCTGCAATTGGTCGCCTCCGTATGCGCCGCGATACTGCGGGTGCTGCGGCGAGAGGCTGCGGAGGCCGACAGAAGTGAGCAACTGTTGAGCGCAGGCGTCCACCACGCCACGCTGCTGGATGGGCGTCAGTAACGGTGTATAGCGGGTTTCCTGGCGCATCCCCGCTGACAAGGAGTTGGCGGAGTGAGGAGGAATCGAGTCTAGGGGCAGGGATATGGCGAATATCTGGTTGGGCCGCAGCGAGCTATCGTGTCCGTCTGGGCCGTCCAGAACGTCGTAACAGTAACCGGTTGAGGCGTTCCAGAAGCGAGAAAATCCGGCGGCTGTTCGATCGCCCAATTGCTGGTATTCATTGTGAGGCTTGCCCAATTTTCGAGCAAAACTTGCCATAGCTTGTATAGCATTGTACCAAAGGGCGCTGAGTTCGATCGGCTTACCAATCCGAGGCGTCACCACCCAATCGCCGATTTTCGCGTCCATCCAAGTCAGTTGCACACCCTTTTCGCCGGCGTAGATTAAACCGTCATCGGGATCGAGGCGAATTTTATACCGAGTTCCCTGTATGTGCCAATCAACTATCTCACATAAAGTAGGCCAGAGTTCGCTCAAAAGTTCGTCGTCCCCCGTGGCATCAATATAAGCGCGAATTGCCTCAAAGTACCACAGAGTGGCATCTGCGGTGTTGTATTCCGGTGCGCCGCCCGCATCCGGGAAGCGGTTCGGCAGCATTCCCCGATCGACATACCGCGCAAATGTCCGCAAAATCGATCGCGCAATTTCCCATCGCCCGGTACAGATTGTGAGACCGGGTAGGGCGATCGTCGTGTCGCGCCCCCAGTCGCTGAACCAGGGATATCCGGCGATAATCGTTTTGCCTTCGGGTTCCTCCGCTAGTGGGCGGCTGACGATAAATTGGTCGGCGGCGAGCACTAACTGATTGATCCAGTCGGGAGATTCGCTCACTTTTGACCAGTTTTGCAGCAGTTGTTGGTCATAAGTGCGACGAACTTCTAAAGCTGTACCGCCGTTGAGTTCGGTATTTTTCTCCGTGCTCGCTATCAATGTCAGAGAACTTCCCGGTGCGATCGTCATGTGAAAAGTCGCCGCGTGCAAGTGATCCTCGCAGTAGTCCAATCCCCGGCGCTTTTCGGCTGCTAGGTCAAATCCGTAATGCCAATTGTATAAAGGCGTAGAAACTCGAAATTTCGCCTCGGGTTCGGCATCCGTCAGCAGGTACAGGGGTACAGACTTGGGAAATGCAGTCACGCAAACCCCGCGTTCCAAGGTTTGTAGGCTCATCTGCCAGTCGCCGACGCTCGTGGTGTGGTGGTAGTCGCGGTAGTTGACTAGGGCTTTGACAGCGAGGGCGATCGGTTGTGAGGCGCGGTGCAGGCGGTATTGAATATATGTTGTGTTAGCACCTTGCTGCATCCAAATCCGCTTTTCCAGGATAGCGTCGGCGAGAGCAAACCTCCAAACAGGCGTCGTGCCTTCGAGGTGAAAGCTTTCGATGTAGTTGTAGCCGTGGGGTTCCATCGTCGCGTCGACCCAGCGGTTTGTATAAAGCGGATAGGCGCGATCGTGATACACAGCCGTCTCGTCCAGCTTGGCGAGCATCAAAGTGCGTCCCAGCGGGGGTTTGAGGGCGGCTACCAGCAAGCCGTGATAGCGGCGGGTGAGGAGATTTGCGATCGTCCCGCTAGCGTAACCGCCGATCCCGTTGGTGACCAACCACTCGCGAGACTCCGCCGAGTCGAGATTGCAGCAGATTTCCCGTCCAAAAGCCATAACCATAAAACACACACTCGCGCTGATTTTTTACCTACCTTTAGGTAGATTTTCGACATGATATCAACCAGAAATATTAACGATTCCAGGCCGTTAATTTGGCGATCGCCCCCGCGCCGATTCCTGCTCTAATTTCGGTCTCACCAACCGCTACTTTTGCCCCTTACCCAATTTTCCCCTTTGATGCCTCTGTCTAAAGTTAGTTGTTTGTTATATTAAGTAATATTACCGTCTAAACAGGCGCTGAACGTTAAGGGCAAGCATTTGATAGCGCGTCGGGCGATCGAACTACCAACCTATTTTATAAGGAGAACAGCTCAAAGTGAAGATAGGAGCAAATTACCTCGGCAATAACCAATGTGAATTCATCGTTTGGGCGCCCACCGTCAAACAAATCGCAGTCCAAATTGTTTCCCCAAAAAAACGCCTGATACCCCTGCAACAATCGGCAGAAGGTTATTGGCAAACCACAGCTACAGACATCGAACCAGGAACCCTTTACACCTACCAAATCGAAGGAAAAACTGAGCGACCAGACCCAGCCTCAAAATATCAACCCCAAGGC
Source organism: Microcoleus sp. B6-A1 (assembly GCF_036705085.1). NCBI lineage: Bacteria > Bacillati > Cyanobacteriota > Cyanophyceae > Oscillatoriales > Microcoleaceae > Microcoleus > Microcoleus sp. B6-A1. The sequence goes on along the minus strand of NZ_JAUBTU010000046.1, from coordinate 49,230 downwards.
GTACACGCTCCGTCGCAAGTAATAGATGAAAATATTTTTACTTGGACAGACACAAATTGGCAAGGCGTGCCGCTAGCCGAAATGATTATTTACGAACTGCACGTCGGCACATTCACCCAAGCCGGAACATTTGAAGCAATAATTCCCCAGCTAAAACAACTTAAAGAATTGGGAATCAACGCCATCGAAATAATGCCAGTAGCCCAATTCCCAGGCGAGCGAAACTGGGGATATGACGGCGTATATCCCTACGCCGTTCAAAACTCCTACGGCGGCCCCGAAGGCTTCAAAACACTCGTCAACGCCTGCCACGAACACGGCATTTCAGTAATTCTCGATGTAGTTTACAACCACCTCGGCCCAGAAGGAAATTATCTCAGGGACTTCGGCCCCTACTTTACATCCAAATACGGCTCAATTTGGGGAGATCCCCTCAACTTCGACGACGCCTACAGCGACGGCGTGCGTAACTACTTTCTTGAAAATGCTCTATACTGGTTTCGAGACTATCACATCGATGCCCTGAGATTAGATGCCATTCAAGCAATATTTGAAGTAGGTGCAAGACCTTTTTTACAAGAACTATCTGATGCCACAGCAGATATTTCCCAAGAACTAGGACGGCAACTTTACTTAATAGCCGAAAGTGACTTAAATGATGTCCGCACTGTACGCCCCAAAGAACTCGGTGGCTTCGGACTAGACGCCCAATGGTGTGATGATTTCCACCACGCACTGCACGCCTTGCTCACCGGAGAAGACGACCGATACTACCAAGATTTCGGCAAGTGCGAACACTTAGAAAAAGCCTTCAAAGAAAGCTTTGTTTACTCCGGCCAGTACGCCCCCCACAGAAAGCGGAAACACGGCAATTCTGTTAAGGATGAACCGGGTCATAAATTTCTGGTGTTTGCCCAAACCCACGACCAAATCGGCAACCGCATTTTGGGAGACCGACTCTCCAAAATAGTTAACTTTGAAGGCTTGAAACTTGCAGCAGGCACAGTCTTAATTTCTCCCTACATTCCCTTCTTTTTTATGGGAGAAGAATACGGAGAAGAAGCACCGTTTTTTTACTTCGTTTCCCACTCGGACGAAAACTTAATTGAAGCTATCCGCAAAGACAAACAACAAGAATTTAAAATCTTTGAAGGCAGAGGCGAGTTTCACGACCCCCAGAGTCCTGAGACTTTCGATAAGTGTAAGTTAAACTGGGAAAAACAAACCGAAGGCAAACACAAAATCCTTTGGGAATGGCATCAACATCTGATTCAACTGCGGCGGACAATACCAGCCCTTAAAAAACTCGACAAAAACAGTCTAGAAGTATCCAGCATTGAAGCGGAAAAAATCTTATTTCTACGTCGCTGGACAGATGACAGCCAGCTCTTCTGCATTCTAAACTTCAACACGCAAGATGTAGCTTTTACGGCTGCACTGCCCCAAGGCACCTGGAACAAAATTTTAGACTCTGCTGATGAAAAATGGATGGGTTCAGGTTCTAGCTTGCCTGAAAAAATAAATGCAGAGCAAAAATTGATCGTTAAACCGCAGAGTTTCGCACTTTACGAATTAGAATAATTAAAAGTCGAGGCAGAGCCTCAAATACAGCCGTTCCTAGGCAGAGCCTAGGAACAAGAAACGGGAGGCAGAGCCTCTCTCGTTCCCAGGCTCTGCCTGGGAATGCAGTAGAGGAGGCTCTGCCTCATATATTAAAAGAGAAAACCCTAAAAAACCCGGAGTAAAATTAACATGATGAGAATTCCCACAACAACCTATCGGATTCAATTTCATGGAGGTTTTAACTTTGAAGCCGCCAAACAAATCCTTAGCTATCTGGAAGATTTAGGAATTACCGACCTTTACGCTTCACCAATATTTAAAGCCCGAAAAGGCAGCTCTCACGGATACGATGTCGTTGACTCAAATCAGATCAATCCCGATTTGGGAACATCAGAAAATTTTGAAGCCCTCACATACGAAATCAAGAAACGGAACATGGGATGGTTGCAAGATATTGTCCCGAACCACATGGCTTATGATACTCAAAATTTGCTGCTGTTAGACGTGTTGGAACACGGGCCAGATTCCGACTATTTCGATTACTTCGATATTGAATGGAATCACGCTTACGAACATCTCAGGGGTCGAGTGCTGGCTCCGCTGCTGGGCAATTTTTATGGAGAGTGTCTGGAAAATGGCGAGATTCAACTCCAATACAGCGAAATTGGGCTAACTATCAATTATTATAGCTTAAAATTGCCAGTAAGAATTGAATCTTATGCTAAATTTATCAGTCATAATTTGGGACATTTAGCCAGAGAATTAGGCAGACGCCATCCAGATTTTATCAAGTTTTTAGGAATTCTTTATTTAATTAAAAATACCCCCTCAGAAACTAAAGGTAAAACCAGATACGATCAGATAGCTTTTGTCAAAGGACTGCTGTGGGAACTCTACAATCAAAATCCCCTTGTACAGGAATTCATTGATGAAAATATCAAAGTTTTTAACGGAGAAAAGGGAAATTCCGAAAGCTTTAATTTGCTAGACGAATTGCTTTCCGAGCAGTTTTACCGTCTGTCTTTCTGGAAAGTGGGGGCAGAAGAAATTAACTACCGAAGGTTTTTTACGGTCAACGAACTTATTTCGGTAAAAGTTGAAGAGATTAAAGTTTTTCACAAAAACCATGCTCTGATATTCGACATGGTTGATGAGGGCAAGTTTACCGGATTGAGAATCGACCACATCGACGGACTGTACGACCCCACAGAATATTTGAAACGCCTCCGGGAGAAAGTCGGAGACACTTACATTACTGTTGAAAAGATTCTGGAACACGAAGAAGATTTGCCGTCATATTGGCCGATTGAGGGAACGAGTGGCTACGACTTTTTGAATTATGTAAACGGCGTTTTTTGTCGGTGCGATCGCGAGCAGCAATTTACCGAAATCTATCAGAGATTTACTCGATTGAATGTTCCCTATGAACAGTTGTTTTTAGATAAAAAAGGGCTGATTGTTGAGAAAAACTTGGCGGGAGATGTAGACAATCTAGCTCAACTTTTGAAGAATATCTCCGGTCAATCGAGACAGGGAAACGACTTTACTCGTCCCGGTTTGGAAAAAGCATTGGCGGCTGTTTTGACGATTTTTCCAGTGTACCGAACTTACATCAATCAAGATGGTTTGAGAGAGTCCGATCGCACTTACGTAAAATATGCGATCGCCCATGCCAAACAACAAGTACCGCGACTCCTCAAGGAACTTAATTTTATCGAAACGGTGCTGTTGCTCGAAGAAGAAGAAACCCTAACACCCGAACAAAAAGAGCAGCGCCGGCACTTTGTAATGAAACTCCAGCAGTTGACGGGCCCATTAATGGCAAAAGGCGTTGAAGACACGCTTTTATACGTCTACTATCGGCTTTTATCTCTCAACGAAGTGGGAGGAAATCCCAGCCAGTTCGGCGTGTCGCTGGGAGATTTTCACGAGTTCAACCAACAGCAGCAAGCCGCTTGGCCGCACAAAATGAATGCGACAGCTACCCACGATACCAAACGCGGCGAAGATGTGCGAGCCAGACTTAACGTTTTGTCAGAAATTCCCGATGAATGGGAACAGCAAGTCAGGTCTTGGAGAGAGGTAAACTCTTCTAAGAAAGTCAACTTTGCGAATCGAATGGTTCCAGATACTAATGACGAATACTTCCTGTACCAAACTCTGCTCGGCAGTTTTCCCTTTGAGGGAATTGAAAACACTGATTATGTCCAGCGCCTGAAAGATTATGTGATCAAAGCTGTCCGTGAAGCCAAAGTTTATACGGCTTGGCTGAGACCGGATAACGATTACGAAGCTGGTTTTATGACCTTTGTCGATACCGTTCTCGAACCTTCGGAACAAAATCAGTTTCTCAACAAATTTACACCTTTCTGTAAAAAAGTAGCTAATTACGGAATTTTCAATTCTTTATCTCAAACGCTGCTGAAAATCACGGCTCCCGGCGTTCCCGACATTTATCAAGGGACGGAATTCTGGGATTTAAGCCACGTCGATCCCGATAACCGCCGTCCCGTTGATTTTGAGCGCAGAATCGAGGTTTTGCGGGAAATTAAAGAGCAAGCTCAGACGGATATTTTGCAACTGGTTGAAGATTTGATTGCGACGCGAGAAGACGCGAGAATTAAGTTGTTTTTAACGGCAAGAGCGCTAGAAGCGAGAAAAAAATACTTGCAAGTTTTTCAATCAGGCGATTATCTGCCCCTGGAAGCAGTTGGCACGTTTAAAGATAATGTTGTTGCCTTTGCCAGAAGCTTTGGAGAGACTACCGTTATTGTCATTGCTCCCCGGTTTTTGACGGGGATTGTCAAACCGGAAGAAATGCCTATCGACAAACAAGTCTGGAAAGATACTAATTTGAAATTGTCCGAACAAATGCCGTCGGTTTGGAAAGATGCAATTACAAATCAGGCGGTAGAAAGTAACGGTACTTTGGCAATTGGTGACGCTCTGAGTTACTTTCCGGCAGCTCTGCTGATCGGTAAAAAATAGCAATTAAAGTTGTAGGGTGCGTCAGGAATTGATTATTGGGAGTTCACAATGTTTTTTGGCTCTGACGCACCATACCATGTGCTGGGCTTTTTGAGTTAAAATAGTAGCAGGAAAGCAATCTTAGTAGCGGGGGAAATAGCAAAATGCGATCGCTCGTCAAAACCGAAACCAGTACCGAAACCAGACTCTCTTGGTGGGCTTACCTATTTGTCCTCGACGAATTCATTGCCGAAGCAGATGCTACGATCAACGGCCCAGCAGCCTTTGGCAACCCTGTTTTGAAGCTGTCCGAGCGCGACTGGGATTTTTTGTTAGATATGATGTTAGATCCGCCAGAACCTTCTGAAGGTTTAATTGCATTAATCAAAGAATGTAGGAGTTCTCAAGAGTAAATCATTGTGAATTGGATTATCTCTCCTATAGATTCCATAGAACGGAGTCTCAGCAGTCTCAGAAAAGACCCTTTTCAATCGGGAAATCCTGAATTAGATCGATATCTGAAACAGTATGCTCTGAAAAACGATAAAAACGGGATTTCTAGAACTTTTGTTGCTGTTTCATCTGAAGACAGTCAAAGGATAGTTGGGTATTATTCTTGCTGCACAGGCGGACTATCTTTTGAAGATTTACCTGCCCAGTTGCAGGAAAGGCTGCCCAGATATCCGACTCCAATTATACTGATTGGGAAGCTAGCCGTCGATCTTTCTGTGCAAGGAAGAGGTCTAGGAAAGCGTTTGCTATTTCACGCATTAGAAAATGCAGTAAATGTATCTCAAACAGTAGGAGTATATGCTGTTAAAGTTGATGCCATAGATGAAGCAGCCAAGACGTTTTACGAAAATTCAGGATTTCGAGAAATGCCGGAGATACCTCTTTCTCTTTTACTCCGGCTTCAAACCTTTAAACAAGCACTTGATGACTAGCTCGCTCTAATTAAACCTAAAATGCGATCGCTATTAGATTCCCGACTTTTTAAAGAAGTCAGGAATCGGGGTATTCTGTTTATATTTTGAAGCCGATCGACCGATCGCCCCTACCAACCAAACAAAATTTATACAACAAAGACGGCAAATACAACACAACGTATACGGTTTGCCACAATACCCGAATCCATCGCACACCGTACATTGGGAAGAGTAAAGAAAAGCAGTCAACAACTGTAGCGGTGCAAGCCTCACGGATGCAACCGTCCCCCAACAGGTTCGGTAAATACCCCTTCATCGCAAGGTCTACCGCCCGCAGTATAGAGATCAGCACCCTATCGAAGACTGTATTAAAGCAGGACTCACTACCCGTAAACCGCGAGGTAAAATCGCAGTCCTGAATAACCAGACTATCACACAGATAGAAAACCAAAATTTTGTAGAGATTGGAGCCGGAACACCCCTATGGGAAAAGTAGTTGGAATTGACTTAGGTACGACAAACTCCTGCGTCGCAGTTATGGAAGGCGGCAAACCCACCGTCATAGCCAACGCCGAAGGGGGTCGCACCACACCTTCCGTAGTAGCATATGCTAAAAATGGCGATCAACTTGTCGGACAAATCGCCAAGCGTCAAGCCGTGATGAACGCCGAAAACACCTTTTACTCAGTAAAACGGTTTATCGGGCGTCGGGTTGATGAAGTAACCCACGAAACCACTGAAGTTTCCTACAAAGTCCTCAAAGTCGGCAACAGCCTCAAACTAGACTGTCCCGCCCGCGGCAAGCAATTTGCCCCAGAAGAAATTTCTGCACAAGTTCTCCGCAAACTCGTAGAAGACGCCAGCAAATACCTCGGCGAAACTGTCACCCAAGCAGTAATTACTGTTCCCGCTTACTTCAACGACTCCCAGCGCCAAGCTACCAAAGACGCGGGAAAAATTGCCGGGATTGAAGTGCTGCGGATTATTAACGAACCTACAGCAGCAGCTTTAGCTTACGGATTAGATAAAAAGAGCAACGAAACCATCCTCGTATTTGACTTAGGTGGCGGTACTTTCGACGTATCTATTCTTGAAGTAGGCGACGGCGTGTTTGAAGTGTTAGCAACTTCTGGAGACACTCACCTCGGCGGTGACGATTTCGACAAAAAAATTGTTGATTTCATCGCTAATGAATTCCAAAGAGCCGAAGGCATTGACCTTCGCAAAGACAAACAAGCACTGCAACGCCTGACGGAAGCCGCAGAAAAAGCCAAGATTGAGCTTTCGAGCGTTACCCAAGCAGAAATCAACCTGCCGTTTATTACCGCGACTCAAGACGGGCCAAAACACTTGGACACGACTTTGACGCGGGGCAAGTTTGAAGAACTCTGTTCAGATTTGATCGATCGCTCGCGCATCCCCGTAGAAAATGCGATCCGCGACGCCAAATTAGACAAATCTGCAATTAATGAAGTCGTCTTAGTTGGTGGTTCTACGCGCATTCCAGCGGTGCAAGAACTGGTCAAAAAACTCCTTGGCAAAGACCCCAACCAAACGGTAAACCCGGACGAAGTGGTCGCAGTCGGTGCAGCAATTCAAGCCGGCGTACTCTCCGGCGAAGTCAAAGACATCTTGTTGCTCGACGTTACTCCGCTGTCTCTCGGCGTCGAAACCTTGGGCGGCGTGATGACCAAAATCATTCCCCGCAACACCACTATTCCTACCAAGAAGTCGGAAACTTTCTCGACTGCTGTAGACGGCCAAACAAACGTGGAAATTCACGTTTTGCAAGGCGAACGGGAAATGGCGAATGATAACAAGGATTTGGGAACCTTCCGCTTAGATGGAGTTCCACCAGCCCCCCGTGGCGTACCTCAAATTGAAGTTACTTTCGATATCGATGCTAACGGTATTTTGAATGTAGCTGCTAAGGATAAAGGTACTGGTAAGGAGCAATCGATTAGCATTACTGGTGCTTCTACTTTGCCCAGCAATGAAGTTGAGCGCATGGTGAGGGAAGCCGAATCGAATGCTTCTGCTGACAAGGAACGTCGCGAAAGGATCGATCGCAAAAACCAAGCTGATTCTCAAGCCTATCAAATCGAGAAGCAGTTGGCAGAATTGGGCGATAAAGTTCCCGCTGATGACAAAACTAAGATTGAAGGGTTGCTTAAAGACTTGCGATCCGCGATCGAGAGTGAAGATGACGATCGCATCAAAACCCTAACAACAGAGTTGCAGCAAGCATTCTACGCTGTCAGCAGCAACCTGTACCAGCAAGCAGGCGGCCCCACTGATGGCCCTGGTGGCCCTGGTGGCTATGGAGACGGCGGCCCCACTGGAGGCGGCGACGACGTGATTGACGCCGACTTCACAGAAGGCAACAAATAAAAGGCTAAACTAAAAGCCCCCAGCTAGAAGCAAGAAACCCGGTTTTGAACAGAAACCGGGTTTCTGTGCATTCCAAAACCAACCAAAGTCGATCGGCTAAAATTACTAAAAATCTTGCTTGAGGCATAGAGACCCAACTAGAGTATGCTTCAATAAATATCATAAACTAGCATTAATATCGCAATCGAGAGCAATTAAATGTCACGTTCTCCTATACAAAATTCCTCCCCAAATACTCCCAGCCAATCTCATGTTGCATCCTTGCGCCGACTCCGCCGGATCAGCCATTTACTAGACAATGCAATTCCGATTCCCGGCACAAAATACCGCATTGGACTCGATCCAATATTAGGACTGATACCGGGCGGCGGCGATTTAATTAGTTCAATTTTTGCAGGATATGTTGTCTTTAAATCCGCTCAGATGGGAGTGCCTCAAGAGACTTTAGTAAAAATGGCAACTAATATCGTATTTGATACAGTTGCTGGTACTGTACCGGTAGCAGGAGATTTGTTGGATGTTGCTTGGAAAGCTAATGTCAAAAATATAGAATTGCTGGATGCTCATTTAGGTTCCCCTGAACAAGGCAAAAAAGCCGATTGGTTATTTGTGGCGGCGTTGTTATTGGGTTTGATATTAATTGTCGGAGGCGTGATTTTCTTGAGTGTGATGCTTTTTGGATGGCTATTTCAAGTAATTACAGGGCGTTAATCTTGGGTTTTAGACCCAATTTTTCCGATCGAGCGATCGCCCTCTCCCGATCCGAAAATAATATATCTTAAGGGTATTGACAAATTTTATTAACTGTGTATTAAGAATCAAATTTCTTTAAAACTAGCTATTGACCCGATCGCCCTTGAGTCCGATATAGTGATATAATGCAGACTATAATATCAAATTGATATAAATGCTTGAATTATCAGCCCTTGGGCTGCTACAGTTGCAACCCCTGCACGGCTATCGGTTAAAGCAAAAACTGGAGCTGTTTATGAGCAGTTGCATCAGCGTCAACTACGGAGCGATTTACCCGCTGCTGAAGCGCTTGGAAGAGCGAGGGGAGATTTCGGTAATAGCCGAAGAAGCCGGAGATGCGGGCTGTCCGCGCAAAATCTACGGAATTACCCCCAAAGGGCGCGAACTCTGGCGGCAAAAAATGCTCGAACACCCTCAAGAAAGCTGGGTTAACAGTGGTTCCCGGTTCCAAATCAAGTTTTTCTTTTTTGGCGACTTAGAACCCTCAGAACGGCTGAAATTGTTGGAACACCGCTTGCGAGCCTGTTACACCCGACAAGACTACATCGAAAGCCTCAAGAGCGAATATCCACTAACCGACGACTATCAATTCGCCTCTCGCGATCGCTGCAAGTCAGTGCTGGCGTCAGAGATAGAGTGGTTAACCGAGCAGCTAGCCAAGGAAAAAAGCGCGATCGCTGGAGTTCGTGACTCCCCAACCTCCGCTGAATCCGCTGACTCCAAGGGAAAATCCTTCCAACTCACCCACTCAGGTGAGTCATAAGAAGGATGTGTAATCTTCCCTGCCATCGTAACTTTTGAGAGATAACAAGAAGCTTTCCTAAAAATAATCACTCCCTCGCGAGCGCTAACTGCGATCGGACTAAAGCCCTGCACATACCCCAACCCCATTAAAAAGTTACTTTCCCGATTCCATCCTGTTTAAAATCGCTTGTCCTTATTCCCCCATGTTTGAGAGGAACGCCGGAAAATCAAAGATTTCGCCCAAGTCTCAGTCAGAAGTTAAAAAAAATCTAAGTGGTGCTGCCAATGAGTTATTCTAAATCCCCAGAATCCGTCGTTGAAGCTGAAAAGCAAAAATCTCCCACACCGGAACTGCACCCAACTGATGCAGACAACGATCGACCGCAGGATTCTGCCACCGTTGCCGATCGCCCCGAACCGGTTGCTAAACCGGAACAGCACCCAACGGATGCAGACAGACATCGACCGCAGGATTTGGCCCCCGTTGCCGATCGCCCCCACCCTCCTGCTAAACAACGATCGCGCTGGCCCCTAATTGCCACGATCGCGATCGCCACAGGCGCAGCCGGTTTCGGCTGGTACTCGTGGCAATCGGGTCAGAATCGCGCACAGCAACCGGCAGCAGCAGCCCAACCCCCAGGCATACCAGTCAAGCTGGCAGCCGTACAAACCAGCTCAGTCCAAGATTCTTCGGAATTTGTCAGCAGCTTAGAAGCCAAGCGTTCGGTAGAAATCAAACCCGAAGTAGAAGGGCTAGTCACGGAGATTTTTGTCAAATCCGGGGACTTCATAAACAAAGGGCAAGCCATCGCCCGCATGAAAAGCGAGAGCGCCCAAGCTGACTTGAGGCAATCCCAAGCCAACCTGATCCGCGCTCAATCCCATTTAGCCGAATTGCAAGCAGGAGCCAGGCCCGAAGAAATCGCCCAAGCTCAAGCCCAAGTCGCCCAAGCCCAAGCCAACCTCGCCCAACTGCGATCGGGCTCTCGGCCAGAAGAAATTGGTCAAGCCCAAGCCCGTGTTTCCCAAGCTGAAGCAGACCTCGCCGACGCCCAAACAGGTAGCCTTTTAGAAGACATCGCCCAAGCAAGAGCGCAAATAGAAGCAAGCACAGCCGAAGCAAAATTAGCCAGCCAGCAGCTTGCCAGATATCAGGCATTGGCAAAAGAAGGCGCAGAATCCGCGAACACCCTCGAACAATACACGCAAAAAGAAGGCACCGCCAAAGCCAACCTCCGAGAAGCTCAAAGGCGGTTCGAGCAGCGGCAAAAAAACAGACAAGCCGAGATCGAGCGCCGGACAGCAGCCTTGCAACAGCAGCGGCAAGCTTTGCGGCAATTGCAAAACGGTTCGCGCCCAGAGGAAATAGCCAAAGCCGAAGCAGAAGTCGCACAAGCCAAGAGCAGATTAGCGCAGTTAGCCAACGGTACGCGCCAAGAACAGCTCGATCAAGCCCAAGCGCAAGTTGCCGAGGCCGCCGCTCAAGTGCGCGGCTTTGAAGTACAACTACAAGAAACTGCGGTCATCGCGCCCTTCGCGGGAGTTATCGGCGACATACCAGTGAAAGTAGGTGATTACTTGCAAAAAGGTGATGCCATTGCCACCCTGACAGAGAACCAATTGCTAGACTTGCGGTTATCAATTCCTTTGGAACGGATGCCTCAATTACGCTTAGGGCTGCCAGTACAAATGCTCGACGCTCAAGGTAAGGCGATCGCCCAAGGTCAAATCAGTTTTATCTCCCCCAACGTCAGCGCCAATTCCCAAACAATTTTAGCTAAAGCCACCTTTCCCAACCCCAGCGGCGAACTGCTTAATCTCCAGTTTGTAAAAGCTAAAGTCATCTGGAAACAGAACCCCGGAATTTTAGTTCCAGTCACAGCAGTCACTCGCTTAGGTGGTCAAACTTTTGTCTTCACAGCTCAAAAGCCGGAACAGCCAAAACCGGGAATGCCACCTTTAGTAGCGCGCCAAAAGGCCGTGAAATTGGGAGCCATTGAGGGGAATAATTATCAAGTTATCGAAGGTTTGAAAGCCGGGGAAAAAATTGTTACTGCCGGCATCCTTAACCTCACAGACGGGGTTCCCATTATGGCTCAAGAGGAAGGGAAAGGAGCAGAGAAAAAATTACCATTAGCAAGCCAAAAATAAGGTGTGTTGTTGCACTTCAGCGCTCTTAATAGGTTAATTAAGAGTGCTAAAGCGCAACTACGTACCTTACGCGAAACTACTTGATTGCTCCGCTCTAAAAAAGGGGGCTATTTTAATTTTTGACTGAAGTGCCTGCAATTAGGAATTAGCAATTCTCAACTAACAACTACCCATTACCCAAATAATGTTTGCAGATTTCTTTATTAAACGACCTGTCTTTGCTAGCGTCTGCGCCTTAATTATTGTTTTGGTAGGCGCAATCAGCATTCCCACATTGCCGATCGAGCGCTTCCCCGACATCAGCCCTACCCAAATTAACGTCACAGCTAACTATAGCGGGGCGAGTGCTGAAATTGTCGAAAATGCAGTTACCAACATCCTAGAAAGGCAAATAAACGGCGTTGAAGGACTAAAATATCTAACTTCCAGTAGTAGTAACGATGGCACTAGCACCATTACAGCTACCTTTGATTCCTCGCGCAACAAAGACATTGCCGGCGTCGATGTTCAAAATCGAGTTGCAGTTGCTCAACCCCAGCTACCAGATGCCGTACAGCGCACAGGAGTTACAGTTACAAAACAATCTACCAGTCTCCTATTAGCGATCGGTTTATTTACCGAAAATAAAGAATACGACACCATATTTTTAAGCAACTACGCTGACCTATATTTAGCAGATGCTTTAAAGCGGGTAAAAGGTGTTGGCGACGTGCGAATTTTTGGGGAAAGACGCTATGCAATGCGTTTATGGATAGACCCCAATAAACTAGCAGCTCGCCGTCTCACAATGCAAGATGTAACGAGGGCTCTCAACGAACAAAACTTGCAAGTTGGTGCTGGGAGAGTTGGCCAAGAACCTGCTCCACAGGGACAAATGTATCAAATTGACTTGCGTGCTGAAAGTCGCCTCAAAGAACCAGCAGAATTTGAAGATATCGTCCTCAAAACAGAGACAAATGGAACGTTAGTTAAATTAAAAGATGTGGGGAGAGCAGAACTAGGGGCAGAGAATTACAGCTCATTTCTGCGATTTCGAGGCAATGATGCAGTAGGTTTAGGGATTTACCAACTGCCTGGAAGTAATGCTTTGAATGTTGCCCATGCCGTCAAAAAAGAAATGGAAAAACTAGCTGTTGCTTTCCCTCCGGGGTTGATACATAGAGTAGCGCTGGACACGACTTTGTTTGTAGAAGAGTCGATGGCAGAAGTAGTCAAGACATTATTTGAATCAGTATTGCTAGTGGTGATAGTAATTTTTCTTTTTTTGCAAGACTGGCGCACAACTATTATTCCTACCATCACAATTCCAATTTCTTTGATAGGGACGTTTGCCTTTATCAAAGTTTTCGGATTTACGATTAACAGTTTATCTCTGTTTGGTCTGACATTAGCGACCGGATTAGTGGTTGATGACGCTATCATTGTAGTAGAAAATATTGATCGGCTGATCCGCCAAGGGATGAATGCCCGCCAAGCGGCTTTTGAGTCAATGCGGGAGCTTTTTAGCGCTGTAATTGCGACTTCTTTAGTGTTGATGGCAGTGTTCGTGCCCGTGGCATTTTTCCCCGGAACTACAGGAGCGCTTTATAAACAATTTGCGCTGACAATTGCTTTTTCAGTCCTGCTTTCTACCTTTATGGCGATTACTCTTACGCCCTCACTTTCAGCTATATTACTGCGTCGAGGTCCGAAGTTTGGAGGCCCGCTGGGTTGGGTTTTTGACCGATTTAATGGAGTTCTCGATTGGGTACAGCGGCAATATCGGAAATCCTTAATATTTCTAACAGGAATTAAGACTATTGTCACCCTGGTGTTCATCGCTTCTCTGGGAGTAACAGCTTGGCTTTATTTATCAGTGCCCACAGCATTTATCCCGGAAGAAGACCAGGGGTATTTTATGACAATTATTCAAGGGCCCCAAGGTGTTTCGCTGCAATACACTCAGAAAGTAATGGATCAAGTAGAACAAGAAATCCTCAAACTTCCTGAAGTTGTCGGGACTTTTTCAGTGGGTGGATTTGGTTTTAGCGGTAGCACTTCTAATCAAGGCATTATATTTACTACACTTAAATCCTGGGATGAACGTCACGGAGAAGATCAAACTGTACAAGCGATTATTGGTAAGTTGCGGGGTAAGTTTTTCTCGATTCCCGAAGCTAGAATTTTCCCTGTGAATCCGCCGGCTATTCAAGGTTTAGGTCAATTTGGGGGTTTCCAATTTCAATTGCAAGACCGCAAAGGTAACAGCGGTTTAGATGGCTTAGTCCAGACTATGGGCGGGATTTTGAAGCAGGCAAATCAGACACCGGGATTGCAAGCGGTATTTAGTACGTTTGCGGCGAATACACCTCAGTTAATTGTGGAGGTTGACCGCAATCGAGCTAAAGCTCTAGATATTCCGATTAATGATGTTTTCAGTACGTTACAAACGGCTCTGGGTGCTCAGTATGTGAACGATTTTAACCTCCAGCAGCGCAATTATCGGGTGTATGTTCAGGCGGATAAACAGTTTCGTGATAACCCTGAAGATATTGGAAAATTGTATGTGCGTTCTGGAAAGAATGAAATGGTTTCTTTGAGCAATTTGGTGAAGATCACTCCGGTGGTGGGAGCTCAAACTGTTAACCACTACAATTTGTATAGGTCAATTGAAATTACTGGCTCTCCGGCTCCGGGAGCGAGTTCGGGACAGGCGCTAAAATCGATGGAAAAGGTGTCGGCTGAAGTTTTACCCTCTGGTTTTGGCTATGAATGGTCGGGGAGTTCTTTAGAAGAAATTGAATCGGGCGGTCAAGCACCGATTATTTTCGGTTTGGGGCTGATTTTTGTGTTCTTGGTGTTGGCGGCTCAGTACGAAAATTATGTCGATCCTTTCATTATTTTGCTATCGGTGCCTCTGGCGATTTTGGGTGCTCTTTTAGCTCAGTCGTTGCGGGGTTTGGCGAATGATGTTTATTGCCAGATTGGTTTGGTGATGTTGATTGGATTGGCTAGTAAAAATGCGATTTTAATCGTGGAGTTTGCGAACCAGTTACGGGAGCAGGGATATTCAATTGCTAAGGCGGCAGTTGAGGCTTCTCAAGAGCGTTTACGACCGATTTTGATGACTTCTCTGGCTTTCGTTTTGGGTATTTCTCCTCTGATTAACCCAGAAGGTGCGGGTGCAGCGAGCCGGCGATCGCTAGGGAATGCGATCGCGGGGGGGATGGTTGTTTCTACTGTCTTGAGTTTGTTTATGGTGCCGGTTCTGTATGTGGTGGTTGTCTCGGCTCGCGATCGCTTTAAGAAGCGCGATCGACCGCAAAATCTGCCCGATGATGGCACAATTTTGAATGGCAAAACGACTCCCCACGAGGAGATTGAACGCGACAAAGTATCGCCGTTGTAGTTGGTAAGTGGAAAATACTATGGTTTTGTCAGTAGAATTGGTGCGATCGCCCAAAACCCGCCAATCCCGCATCAAAACCCCCAAAGTCCCCAGATTAGTCCGGGGATCAATTCTTCAATCCAAAATCCAAAATCTAAAATCTAAAATCTAAAATCTAAAATCTAAAATCGATTGACGGCGGCCCCCATCTGCGGCTACGCTTTGAAGTGAGAGGTTGCTTGCTTGTAGAGGAGGCAGCCCGCGTCGCCCAAAAATCTAGTTGCACTGCCCAAAGCTGCTACGAACAGCAATGGACAGCATAACCGCCAAACTGGTACGAGCAGTCTGGAGGCTAACGGAGCATTTTAACATCCTCTGTAGCCGCCCTGCTATGTCTTGAAATGCGGGGCGGCTGGGTTTTTGGGTTTTTCTAGAAAACCCAAAACCAGGAGAACATATTATGTCACAGGAATTCGTGCCTGACGACAACTTGTCCGATCGCCCAAATGACGACTCAGCAGCAGTATGCGAACAGGAAGTGGTGCTGTTAACGGTTGTCGGTTCGCCCAAAGGTGTCAGGGAAACCATACTCACTTTGTACCGACTGGGATTTGCAGAAGTGGGCGATTGGAGTCCCGTACAGCGTGCCGCTAATCCGAAGCAGGTGATGAGCGTGCTGATCCGTCGGAAGCGATCGACTGATGATACACCGCCGAGAAAATCTGGACGGTAAGCTGCGCGATCGAGTAGTTGAGGACTGACGCACGGGTGGTCAGAAACCGGGTTTTTTGCGAGAATACTTCGCTGTGGCGCACAGATTCGCTGAAAAACCCGGTTTCTAGGCCTCGGAGTATGTCTGTTCTGTCTGAAAGTCGCATCCCCATAAGTAGGAGATGCGACATTCTTTCCCAGATGACGGGTACTACTTCTTAGAACCTGACTTTAGTACATGAATTAGTAGTGCAATTGAGCGGATCAGGATTGCGATCGCTAAGAAGGTTTCAGGTACACTGCCTGTATAAGATTGCGGTGGCAGATTTGGTTCGATATGAGTTGGTATAGAAATGATTGGTTCGCTCGTGTAAGTCGTGGGTTGTGTTTGAGACATGGAGTTATTTGTCCTGTAAAACTCTACACTCCAATAGTCTGAAAAGTCTGAGTGAGGTCGAATCTGAGGAATATCTGACTTGATAACTGAGTTCGCAACTGATTTGTGACGCGATCGTTTTGTCCAAATATGCGGAATTATCAGTACCAACTGTGTAATTTTATAAATAAGTAAATCTTGTGGGATGAGCCATGACAAGATCCGTCAAAATTAACCCAGATCGCAAGCAGCAAGTTATATCAGCCATTGAACGCAATGGGTTTTTGACTCAGGGGGACTTAGCAGCACATTTGGGGATAGCTTTATCCACCGTCAGCAACTTCATTAATAGTAAGCCTGTATTTGTATCGACTTTTGAACGGATTTGTGAAAAATTGAACTTAGATAAGCAAGAAATCAAGTCAGTCCAGTCAGAAGATGACGCTCTTTCGGAACAGCCACTTGCTTTAATGAATTTTTCTGTCTATGACTCTTCCTGGGTAGGTCGAGAGAAAATTCTTGCAGAACTAACTGATAAACTTCGCAGCTCATGTCGGTTGTTGCTCGTCCTAGGACTTACAGGAATTGGTAAAACTGCTTTTGCAGAGCGAATAGTAGAGGAATTGCGAGGAGATTGGACTGAACACAGGGATAATTTTGAAGATGATAAAAAAGCTTCAGATTTTGCCAGTGTGGCGCTGCAATGGCTGGAAAAGTGGAGGGAAACTGTCCCAAAGGAGGAGCGCAAACCAGAGCAACTGTTACAGCGATTAGTCAAACGCTTGCGGGAAAATCGGTATTTAATCCTCATAGATTCTGTTGAGTACCTATTGACAGGAAATGAAGAGGATGGCTGGGGTGATTTTGCTGATGAGTGGTGGGGTAAGTTTTTTGTGAGTTTGTTGGCAGAATCATCTTGTCAAAGTCGCTTCATTCTTACATCTCAGGATTTGCCAACTAAGTTTGAGATGGCGGAGTGCGATCGCTACAAAAATCTTTGGTATTGCCAACTTTTGAAAGGATTAGAAGTACCTGAGCAGGTGGCTTTATTTCAAAAAGCTGAACTAGATGGCGATTTGGAATTACCGCATAGTCCCCTGCGAGTAATTGGGGAAGTTTATGACGGGCATCCTTTAGCCTTGCGGACAATCGCCGGAGAAATTAAGGGTTCCTATGGTGGGAAAGTCAGGTCTTACTGGAAAGATAATAGTCGTTACATTGAAGAAGTAAAAGAGGCTCTTGAGGAAGCTCGGAATCAAGAAATAGTTCAAGGAGATGAGGATAGGTGGGAGTTAGCCTCATATAATACCGTCTTGCGGTGGAAAGTCAAGGAACGGATTGAAAAGACATTTGAACGGTTAAAAAATGATGTTTACGATGCTTATCTTTTGTTTTGTACTGCCTCAATATATCGCGGCGAAGTGAAAGAAAAATGGTGGGTGATTAATTTAGAAGACGAGGGTTACACTGAAGAACAGCAAAAAGCAGCAATGCAAACTTTGCGCGCTCGGTATTTAGTTGAAGATGGAGGAATTGATGATGAAGATAATCGGCTGGTGGGACAACATAATTTGATTCGCAGTGTGGCGATCGCTCACCGATTACAGCTACCAGAAAACTGAACAAATTAGAGAAATTAACCATGACAAATAATCTGACACCATCTGGAGAGGAGGTTTTGGAACAGTTAGGAATCAATTCTAATAATCTCCGTGCCGATTTTCCTACTCGCGAGCAGCGGCTTCAGTACAGAGCAGTTGTACAGTGGCTCACGGATTACAAACCGAAGTCAGATGCTACTAATTTGGATAAGGTGCGGGGGTATTTGGAAACCTTTCATCATCTGGGTAAGGTAGAAGATTGGATGCGAAATAGCAAAATTATATCAATTCGACTAGATACACCTACCAAAGAGGAATTGCACCATCAATTATCACTCTGGGGCTACTATAAGGAACTGATTGAGGTTTATAAGCAACTTTTGGGCAAATTAAGCTCTAATCTGGATGCTGTTTTTCTCGCAAATCTAGGCAATGCTTACGATGCGCTAGGAAATTATACCCAAGCTATTGACTATTACCAACATGGTTTAACCATTTTTAGGAAAATTGCCGATCGCAAAGGTGAGGGCCGCGCACTGGGGAATCTGGGAGGATCTTACCGTTCGCTAGGAAATTATCTCGCAGCAATTGACTATCATCAACAGAGTTTAACCATTGCACGGGAGATTGGAAATCGCGAATGTGAGGGAAACGCGCTAGTAAATCTAGGCAATGCTTACAATTCGCTAGGAAATTATCTCCAAGCTATCGACTATTACCAACAGGGTTTAACCATTTTTCAGCAAATTGCCGATCGCAAAGGTGAGGGAAACGCACTGGGCAATTTGGGTAATGCTTGCGATGGGCTAGGAAAATATCTCGCAGCAATTGACTATCATCAACAGAGTTTAACCATTGCACGGGAGATTGGAAATCGCGAAGGTGAGGAAATCGCACTGGGAAATCTGGGTAATGCTTACAATTCGCTAGGAAATTATCTCCAAGCCATTGACTATCACCAACAGAGTTTAACTATTGCACGGGAAATCGGCGATCGCAACGGTGAGGGACGCGCATTGGGAAATCTGGGAGTTGCTTACGATTCGCTAGGAAATTATCCTCAAGCCATCGACTTTCACCAGCAGCATTTAACCATAGCACGGGAGTTCGGAAATCGCAGCGGTGAGGGAAACGCACTGGGAAATTTGGGCAATGCTTACTATGGGCTAGGACAATATCTCCAAGCCATAGACTATCTCCAGCAGAGTTTAACCATTGTTCAGGAAATTGGCAGTCGCAACGGTGAGGGAACTGTCCTGGGAAATCTAGGACTTGCTTATGGTCTGCTAGGAGACTATTCCCAAGCCATCTACTATCTCCAAGAAAGTTTAACCATTGCAAGGGAAATCGGAAATCGCAACGGTGAGGGACGCGCACAGGGAAATCTGGGCAATGCTTACAATTTGTTAGGAGATTATTCCCAAGCCATCCACTATCTCCAACAAAGTTTAACCATTGCAAGAGAAATCGGCGATCGCAACGGTGAGGGAACCGCACTGTTAAATCTGGGAGTTGCTTACTATTCGCTAGGAAAATATCCTCAATCCATCAACTATTACCAACACAGTTTAACTATTGTACGGGAAATCGGACAACGCTCGGCCCAAGAGCGAACGTTACTTAATTTATGCAAAGCTTTCTCTGCTGTAGGAGACTATAACAAAGCAAGAGAGTACAATCAACAGCACTTAGCTCTCATCCAACCCACATAACAGTAGCTGAAACTAGCGAAATTCCTATCTTATGCCAGCTTGCTCTGTACCAACTACCGGATTCAAATCGCACAAAATCACATCTCCTCTGGTATAAGTTACATTTACTGATGAAGCCCCTACCATTGAATTTCTCCTCGTGCTAACTTTTCTTCTTAGGCTTCTAAATCATTTAAATAGTCAGAAAAGTCTGATTCAGTGAACTGTGGCAATTCACTGTTATATTTGAGGAGCAAAAAGTCTATGAAATCATTCACTTCTTGAACAAGTGACTCTGGCAGTTGGCTAATTTTAGCCGAAGTTAGATCGTAAATTGTCATATTTTTACTTTATTTATTCGATTGTTCTCCATTTTAGCATCAGAAAATAGCGATCGCCCCCCAGCTTATCCTCTCGGACGATCGCACTTATTGCATCAACCAACAGCAAACTCCGTAAATTTGCGTTTATAGGGATTGTGAAACCCTAAAACAATATCGCTTTTAGGAATTCCTGCTGCTAGTAAATCATCAACTACACACAAATCTGTCCAATCTTCTTCAACCCAAATTTTGCCATCTTTAATACGAAGATACATCGTAATGTGGCATATCCGTTTTTTTTCCTCCCAACCAGAGCGAAACCACAGATATTGATCTCGTTTTTCGTCAAATGCAAGGCGGCTGTCTGTCTCTAATTCATCTATCGCCATCCCTCCCTTGACGCCGAGTTCATAATATTCAGTCAATATTTTTTCGATCGTACTCCGATAGTATTTTAGTTGATCCATTGCAGGATTTCCTCCTTTTCCATTTCAACTACCATTAACAAAAGCTTGTTTTCATTAGTAATTAATTGTATAGACTTGCGTTGAAAAAAGTTTTTGTAGACAACATCGTCAATTGCTAAATAGAGCTTGTATTCTGGCTCTGTGAGTTGAATGAGATTTCTGTATACCATATATTGACCGAGTGCGCCGTGAAAATCATACATTAGCGATCGCCCAATAAAGCTCTTAATTTCAACAACTATCTTTTGTCCATGACGTTGTGCTGCAATCGGCTTTTCTGCTGCTAAATCAGCATATAACTCGGCATCCTCATATTTAATAAAGTATGGATCGGCCGTAATTGTCCAACCGTCTTTGAGTAAGGCATTTTTAACTTCGTTGTGGTAGATATCTTTAGCTGGCATAAATCAACTTGAGTTTTCAGCTACTTAAATTATAGTCATGCTGACCAACATACTCCCAAACTTGGCGATCGAGTACAGTAGGTAATCCCATCCTATAATATCCTCATTCACTTTAACTGAATCTCCCCACAGCCAGCACTCGCATCAAGTCCCACCAGGGGCGTGCCCGGAGTCTTTTTGGGTATCTTTTCGCCGATCGCACCCCATCGTGCAATAATGATATGACTTGCACAAAAACTCTATTAGTAGGTAAATTTTGCCTACCTTACCGCTACATATAGCGTCTCAACTGTCAACCCGTGCAAGTTCCCAATTCAACCGGCTGTTGCACTACCCAAATTTTTCCTAATGGCTGAAGTCCCCCTAAATCCCGCAGAACTTGCAGAAGCCCTCAACGGCTTTACCGATATCAATTTCCAATTGCCAGACCCCGAAGACGAACAAATACCAGACTTTGATTTTGACAATCAGGTTGACAATGCCTGGAAAGTGTGCGATCGCTTCGACTTGCAAACCGACATTTGGCGGGGACGCATTCTCCGAACAGTTAGAGACAGAGAAAAAAAAGGCGGCGAAGGACGCGGTACAGGCTTTTTGAACTGGCTCAAAGAAAGAGAAATTGGCAAAAGTCAAGCCTATTCTTTGATAGAATTAGCTAATAGTGCCGATACTCTGATCCAGCAAGGAGATTTAGACCCAAATTCCATTAGAAACTTCAGCAAAAGAGCCTTTGTAGAAACCGCCAAAGCATCTCCCGAAGTCCAGCAAATGGTAACAGATGCAGCAGCAAATGGCGATCGCATCACCCGCCGCGAAGTCAAACAACTATCCGACGAATGGATGGCAATGAACTCAGATTTATTGCCAGAAGAAGTCAAAGAAAAAGCATCTACAGGTTCTCTACCTTCCCGCTACCTCGCTCCTTTAGTCAAAGAAATGGAGAAACTCTCCCCCTCTCACCAAAGCGAAATTCAAAAAGAAGTAGCAGAAAATCCCGACGTAGATACTGTCAAACAGCTAACTTCCGACGCCAAGAACTTATCAAAATATCTCGACGCCGCCGCCCAAGTGCAAGCTCTCAATCAGTCTCACTTAGACATGGAAATGGCCTTAGAAGAATCTTTGCGAGTAGGCTGTTTGGGAACCACCGCCGACGTTGTAAAACAAGCCGCACAGCTTGAACAAACAGTAGTCAAACTCTACACAATTTGGAAGCGTTTAGGCAGTTTGGCCGATAGATTGTACGTGGATACAGGAGCAAGCACACCCAATCTGCGATTGCTTTTGGGATGCTTGGACAGTCTTTCGGGAGAAAAGATTGAAGTGGATTTCGGAGACGGAGAACGCTCTATTCGCTTGCAAATTTTCAGCGAATAGCTCAACCTTGACCGCAGATAAACGCCAATCTCCCGGCTCATTATCGGCGTCGAACCCTGTTCATCTGCGGTTAAAATTTCTGATTTTTTTCCAAAGATATCGCGGATGCAAATAACGCCGATATTTGGTAACTACTTCTTTCCCCAACAGCACTACGCTAATCCAAAAACAAACTTCCGCCCCAACAGCTAGAACGACAGATAAAGTAGTTTTTTGGGTAATGTCCAGCGGCAGGAACGGCACAACAAATAAGATTGCCAGCCAGGGCAGAAAAGATAGGAGAAATAAAAACAAACCGAGCTTTTGCATAGATTCAGATAATACAGCTTTGATATCCCCTTTATCTCTTAGTCCGCTTGGAGTTGACTTCGCACCAATGTCAGCAACAGGCAAGATGCCTGTTCCACAAGAATATTTAGTATTTGTGGAACAGGCATCTTGCCTGTTCTAGAGAATGGTTCAACAAATGACTACAAACTTAATTGCCAAGCATCTCCACCTCAATTCTTAATCCCCGTCGCCGCAATCCCCCGTATAAACTGCCGTTGACCGGCCAAAAACAGCAACACCACCGGTACAGTTCCAATTACCACCGCCGCCATCAACAACTGCCAACTGCTAGTAAACTGTTCCTGAAACTCAGCCAGAACCAACTGCACAGTCCGCAACTCCGGCCGCGTCGTAAACACCAGCGGCTTAAACAAATCATTCCACTCCCCGATAAACGTAAACAAAAACAGCGTCACCAAAGCAGGGCGGGCCAAAGGTAACATCACCTGCCACAACACTTGCCAGCGGTTAGCCCCATCCAGCATTGCCGCCTCCTCCAACTCCACCGGAACAGTCATAAAATACTGGCGCAGCAAAAAAATCCCAAAACCGTTAGCCGCCGTCGGCAAAATCAGCGCCCCGTAGGTATTCAGTAGATGGCCCCACTTCAAAACCAAAAAAATCGGAATCACCAAAAGCTGAAACGGAATTACCAGCGTCGCCAAAACCCCCAAAACTAGGGCCTGTCGCCCCCGAAACTTTAGCCTGGCCAAAGCATAACCGGCCAAAGCAGAAGTCACCACCTGAAAACCCGTCACTGCGATCGCCACTAGAGTAGAATTAAGGAATGCCAACAAAAAATTGCCCCGTCGCCAAGCCTCCTGATAGTTTGCAAAAGTCAGGCCTGTGGCCTTGACACCGACACCCGATGGTGATATTGAAACCAAGAATACAGCAGCCAGTGGCAGCAGCACCAGCGCAGCACCCGCCAGCAACAAAATAAAACTCAGCAGTTCCAGCGCCTGAGACCTGTCAAAGGATTTACCCATAAATTTGTGAATTAACCTAAAATAATAAGCCTGTGACGTTCTCCAACCCGATCGCATCCCAGATTCCCATACAAGAACATAATAGTAGTAGAGGGAAAGAAGGAGTACCTAGGGAGGAAGTTGTGATTAGGATATAATGTTATAGATAGAGTTGGTACTGTAAAACCCTGAAAGGTGGAGACATAGACCGTATTTCTATCATCTATTTCCGGGCAAAAGATCGACTAACGACTAATTCAAGTAATTAGTAAATAGATAGCATTCTAGCGATAGTCTTTCTGGAGTGTTCGACGGCAAAAGTCCGGCAAACACGCACGCTTGACGCCAGTTTTTCCCGGAACGTCAAAGAAAAGTTCTTTGTCGAAAGCATCCTCAGCTATAATCTGTGATTTAGATGGGGTGCGTTCAAAATAGGTAAAGTGTACTGTCACTGACCCCCCATTTTAAAGGGGTTTCCCAACATCCCGCAAGCTTATATAAGGAGACTACATATCTATGCCCCAGCTTGAGGCCAGCCCAACAATTGACTTTCAAACCGAAACTTACAAAGATGCTTACAGCCGCATCAACGCCATTGTGATTGAAGGCGAACAAGAAGCTCACGATAATTACCTGACACTGGCCGAACTGTTGGCGGACAAAAAAGCAGAGTTAGTTGGCTTGTCCAAGATGGAGAACCGCCACATGAAAGGCTTCCAAGCTTGTGGCCGGAATCTTAAAGTCACGCCGGACATGGCATTTGCCAAGCAGTTCTTTTCGGAATTGCACAAAAACTTCCAGACGGCTGCGGCCCAAGGTCAGATTGTAACTTGCTTGTTGATTCAATCGCTAATTATCGAGTGTTTTGCGATCGCAGCTTACAACATCTACATCCCCGTCGCCGATGACTTTGCTCGCAAAATCACCGAAGGCGTCGTCAAAGAAGAATACACCCACCTCAACTTTGGGGAAGTCTGGCTGCAAGCTCACTTTGAGGAATCCAAAGCCGAACTCGAAGCTGCCAACCGCCAAAACCTGCCCATCATCTGGAGACTGCTAAACTCTGTCGCAGACGATGCCCGCGTTTTGGGAATGGAAAAAGACGCTTTAATCGAAGACTTTATGATTGCCTACGGCGAAGCCCTAGGCAACATAGGCTTTAACAACCGCGATATCATGCGGATGTCAGCACAAGGCCTCGCAGCCTAGTTAATTTGGAAATAAGGAATGGGAAAAAAATTAAAAATTAAAAATTAAAAATGGGATACCTCATTTTAAAATATATATTTTTAATTTTCCCATCTTCCATATTCCATCTTTCATCTTCCATCTTCAATCTTCCTTCATTTGACAACTTAATGTTTGGTCTAATCGGTCACTTAACCAGCTTAGAACACGCCCAATCAGTAGCTAACGAGCTGGGCTATCCAGAATATGCCGATCAAGGTCTAGATTTTTGGTGCAGCGCACCGCCCCAAATAGTTGATCAGATCACGGTAACAAGCATCACTGGACAAAAAATAGAAGGCCGCTATGTGGAGTCCTGTTTTCTGCCAGAAATGCTAGCCACTCGCCGGATAAAAGCAGCCACTCGCAAAATCCTTAATGCAATGGCACACGCTCAAAAAAACGGGATTAACATCACGGCTTTAGGCGGCTTTTCTTCGATCATTTTTGAGACTTTCAACTTGCAGCAAATTAAGCAAATTCGCAATCTCAAGTTGGAGTTTGAACGCTTCACCACTGGTAACACTCACACAGCTTACATCCTCTGCCGCCAAGTAGAAGAAGCAGCCCCTAAATTGGGGATTGAACTTTCAAAAGCCACGGTAGCCGTTTGTGGTGCTACTGGCGATATTGGCAGTGCTGTGTGTCGCTGGCTCAATGTTAAAACAAATGTAGCAGAATTGTTGCTCATCGCCCGCGACAAAGAACGATTGCAAGATTTGCAATCAGAATTGGGTCGAGGGAAAATTATGGACTTGGAAGAAGCCCTGCCCCAAGCGGATATTGTAGTCTGGGTAGCCAGTATGCCCAAGGGAGTAGAAATTGACCCTAAGACATTGAAGCAACCATGTTTATTGATTGACGGTGGCTATCCGAAAAATTTGGCAACTCAGGTTCAGCATCCCGGAATTTACGTACTCAATGGCGGCATTGTGGAGCATTCCCTCGATATTGAGTGGAAAATCATGAAGATTGTCAATATGGATGTGCCGGGCCGACAGTTGTTTGCCTGTTTTGCTGAATCAATGCTACTGGAATTTGAAAAAATGTATACCAATTTTTCTTGGGGACGGAATCAAATTACTGTGGAAAAGATGGAGCAAATCGGTCATATTTCTGTCAAGCACGGTTTCAGACCTTTATTAATGTCAGTTTGATGTTAAAAGTCAACTGTTAAATTTGAAAATTTAATAGTTGACTTTTTCTTTGGCATCGGAATAATATTTGGAGGAGTGCAGCGCGATCGGGAAGCTCGCGCTATATGATAATGATGATGTGACCGAGTTGGATATCATACAAAATTTAAAACTCAAAATTTCCAAATTTCCTCTCTTTTTCAGCATCCCCTGACAGGGTAGGATCGGAAAATAGTCGATCGACAAAACCTGACAAAACCTGACAAAACCTTATAGAAATTATCAGCGTGCCAAACCCAGACCGTAAACCCTTACTCTTAGATTTTGAAAAGCCCCTGGCCGAACTCGAAACCCGAATTCACCAGATTCGCGAACTCGCCGCAGAAAACAGCGTCGATGTCACCGACGAAATTCGCAAACTCGAGGCTCGCTCAGCCCAACTGCGACAAGAAATTTTCAGCAGCTTGTCCCCCATGCAGCGACTGCAACTCGCCCGTCACCCGCGCCGCCCCAGCACCCTCGATTACATTCAGGCAATTAGCGACGAGTGGATCGAGCTTCACGGCGATCGGCGCGGCGGAGACGACCCGGCCCTCGTCGGTGGAATTGCCCGCATAGACGGGCGTCCCACAGTCATCATCGGCCATCAAAAAGGACGCGACACAAAAGACAATATCGCCCGCAACTTCGGCATGGCGGCTCCCGGTGGCTATCGCAAAGCCCTGCGGTTGATGGAACACGCCGATCGCTTCGGAATGCCAATTTTCACGTTTATCGACACTCCGGGGGCTTGGGCGGGCTTAGAAGCAGAACAGCTCGGACAGGGAGAGGCGATCGCCTGTAACCTCCGAGAAATGTTTCGCCTCGACGTTCCCATCATCTGCACCGTCATCGGCGAAGGCGGTTCCGGCGGCGCATTGGGTATCGGTGTCGGCGAGCGGCTGTTGATGCTGGAACATTCCGTCTACACCGTCGCCACCCCCGAAGCTTGTGCCGCCATTCTCTGGAAAGACTCTGGCAAAGCTAACTTGGCTGCAGAAGCCCTGAAAATCACTTCCTGGGATTTGAAAAACCTCGGCGTTCTCGATCAAATAGTACCAGAGCCGATCGGTGGCGCTCACTCGAATCCCCTCAAAGCCGCTTCCATACTCAAACAAGCTTTGTTAGAAAACTTAGCAGAACTAACCCAGCTTACGGGTCAGCAGCGACGCGAACTCCGGTATCAAAAGTTTCGTCACATCGGTGTATTCACTGAAATTGCGGCTTGAGCCGCTCGATTCAGAGCTGTGAGTTATGAGTTGAAAATCTTTTACTTTAAACTCATAACTCACACCTCATTATTCTGCGGATCTGTCAGCAGTGTTATAATTTCTCAGGTGACACGGCTTAACAGTTCTTAATGTTTATCTCATAATTAACTGTTATCACCCGCAGCAGACAGTTGTCTAATTTGCCGAAGAAGGCTGCAACGCTGTAGGGAGTTGCCGAGCGAAAGTATTAGGACACTGAATGAACCATCCAACAACAAAGCAGGCTCTGATTACCGGAGCCAGCAGCGGTATTGGCAAAGCGACGGCTCTAGCGTTCGCCGCCGAGGGCATAAATCTGGCCTTAGTTAGCCGAGAGTCGGAAAACTTAGAAGCCGTTGCCGCAGCAGCCCGAAAAGTCGGAGTGAAAGCAGAAGCTTATCCCTTAGACTTGGCAAAAATTGAGCAAGTGCAAAGCAGCATCAGCGCGATCGCAGCTCAATTGGGTTCCGTAGATATCCTGGTAAACAGCGCTGGCATGGGCTACACCGGCTCCTTGACGGAAACGTCCCTAACCGACTGGCAGAGCGTTCTAGACCTCAATCTAACTAGCGTTTGGCAGTGCATTTTAGGAGTTTTGCCCTCCATGCGCGATCGCCGATCGGGAATCATCATCAACGTTTCCTCGATCGCCGGCACCCAAGCCTTCCCCAACTGGGGAGCCTACTGCGTTAGCAAATTTGGTCTCATGGCTTTGTCTAAAACCTTAGCCGCCGAAGAACGGGCTCACGGAATTCGCGTAACAGCAATCTGTCCCGGTTCTGTCAACACTCCCCTGTGGGACACAGACACCGTGGACGCCGACTTCGATCGCACCGCCATGTTAACCCCAGAAATCGTCGCCCAATCAATTCTGCACGCAGTTCAGTTGCCAGCGAGTGCAGTAATTGAAGAAATCACGCTCATGTCCAACGCAGGAGTTTTGTGAACTTGAGATTTTAGACTGCTGGATTTTTCTCGAATTCAACAATCTTTGAATCTCTAGCTATAGCGGTTCTCAGATAAATGAGGTATACAGAAACCCTGTAAGGTCAAGCTTTTCAGGTCAAAATTCGTACCTCACCTTTTTGAGAAAGGCTATATATCCCCCAATCGAAAATCTAAAATCGAAAATCGAAAATCGATTCACCCTCACACCAACTTGTTATGACAATTGCATCTTCCACCGATTCCAATGGCTCGAACTCACTCTCGACTGACAGCATGAAACTGTTACAAACCGCAGATAATAACTCCCCGCGCATCCCCACTCGACCCGATCGCAATTCCTCGAACGGTCAAGAATCCAGCGTGCCCAAACCCTCAGAAGTAGGCCAAGAAGAAATGATGGAGGCCGTTCGCACAATACTGCTGGGAGTAGGAGAAGACCCCGAACGCGAAGGATTGCTCAAAACCCCAAAACGGGTAGCAGAAGCAATGCGGTTTCTCACCAGTGGTTATAGTCAATCCCTCGAAGAACTCCTCAACGGCGCTATCTTTGACGAAGGTCACAACGAAATGGTACTGGTGCGAGACATCAGCGTATTCAGTATGTGCGAACACCATATGCTGCCGTTTATGGGCAGAGTTCACATTGCTTACATTCCTAACCAAAAAGTAGTGGGATTGAGCAAATTAGCCCGAATTTCCGAGATGTATAGCCGCCGGTTGCAGGTGCAAGAACGTTTGACGCGCCAAATTGCCGAAGCAGTTCAGACAATATTGGAACCGAAGGGAGTAGCTGTGGTAATGGAAGCCAGCCATATGTGCATGACGATGCGGGGTGTGCAAAAACCCGGTGCTTGGACGGTTACAAGTGCAATGTTGGGCGTGTTCCAAGAAGAACAGAAAACTCGTGAAGAATTCCTGAATTTGATCCGCCACCAACCGGCATTCTTTTAGTCATTAGTCATTAGTCATTAGTCATTAGTCATTAGTCATTAGTCATTAGTCATTAGTCAATCACTTTTTCCAGGTGGCTAGCGATCGAGCAATTTGGTCATTAGCCCCCAGATTCATCCGCAGTCGCAATCTAAAATCTAAAATCTAAAATCAGATGACGATCGACTGATAAACCCATAAAATAGACGGGTGACTCATGACTTGTGACTAAATGAATCCTATTAAATTCGGTACAGATGGCTGGCGCGGCATCATTGCTGACGATTTTACATTCGATCGCGTAGCGTTAGTCGCTCCCCTAGCGGCACAAGTTCTCGCACAAACCGGCGGCAGCGATGGCAGCAGCGGTACCGTAATTGTCGGTCACGACCGCCGATTTCTGGCTGAAGAATTTGCCTTCACAGCGGCTGTTGCCATCCAAAACGCAGGATTTGACGTGCTCCTGAGCGAATCCTACGCCCCCACTCCAGCTTTCAGTTTAGCTGCCAAACAATTAAATGCTTTGGGTGCGATCGTCCTGACAGCCAGCCACAATCCCGGTGCATATTTAGGGTTAAAAGTCAAGGGCGGATTTGGCGGTTCAGTTTCGCCCGAAGTTACTCAACAGATAGAAGCAAAACTCGAAAATCCGGCGGCACTTTCAGCAACTCCCGGCAAATTGGAGAATTTCAATCCTTGGCCGGCTTACTGCAAAACCTTGCGGGAAACGGTAGATATTGAGGCGATTAAAGAAGCGATCGCCAGCGGCAAAATTACAGTATTTGTAGATGTAATGCACGGGGCCGCCGCCGGAGGATTAGCTCAAATTTTAGAAGAAACAGTGCACGAAGTCAACAGCGATCGAGATCCGCTGTTTGGTGGCGGTGCACCCGAACCTTTGCCGCGCTACCTGTCGCAGTTATTTCGGGTGATGCGTACTCACCAGCGAAAAAGTTCTGGTTTGTCAATCGGATTTGTATTTGACGGAGATAGCGATCGAATTGCAGCCGTTGACTCTAGCGGCAACTTCCTCAGTTCACAAATCCTAGTTCCCATCTTAATCGAACATTTAGCAAAACGGCGCGGCTTGACCGGGGAAGTCATCAAAACAGTCAGCGGTTCAGACATAATTCCCAAAATTGCCAAGCTGTACGACTTGCCATTATTTGAAACGCCGATCGGTTACAAGTATATAGCCGATCGAATGTTGACCACCCAAGTCTTAGTCGGCGGCGAAGAATCGGGAGGAATTGGCTACGGTACGCACATTCCCGAACGAGATGCTTTACTGTCAGCCCTGTACTTATTAGAAGCAGTGGTCAAATCCGGGGAAGACTTAAGCGAAATTTACAGCCGACTGCAACAAGAAACAAGCTTTACTTCAGCGTATGACAGAATAGACTTGCACCTAGCAAACATGGAAGAAAGGTCGCGTTTGCTGTCCCTGCTGCAAAATCAACCCTTAACAGAAATCGCCGGCAAAGCAGTTGTAGATTGCAACAAAGTGGACGGATATAAATTCCGTTTAGCTGACGGAAGTTGGCTGTTAATTCGGTTTAGCGGAACAGAACCCGTGTTGCGGCTGTATTCAGAAGCAGCGACATTGAAAGAAGTCATGCAAAACTTAAACTGGGCGAAAAATTGGGCGCATAATTAATCGGACTTTTCCACCGCAGATAAACGCAGATGAACGCGGATGACTCGATCTCAAATCTCTCTTTCTCTGCGTCCTCTGCGGCCTCTGCGGTAAAAAAAATATTACTCACAATGAAATACTATTGCTATATCAGATTAATTTTAGGATAAAAGCAAATGGCTTACAGCGATTTCAGCCTTGCGAAAGTCAAAAAAGATTTTGGATTGATTTTAGATGAAACTCGCAATTTATTTGCCGATACAAAACCCGTCTCACCATCCGAAATATTAACAACAATCCTGATTGATTATGTACCGCTAGCAACTTTTATTTCCACAGAAAAAGCTCGCTCAGAATTTTTGATTGCCCCGATATTAGCAGAAGTTCGGCGATTGTTAAACAAACGAGTTTCTCTTTTTTCCGGTAAGGATTTTACTGTCGATCCAGAAAGAGGTTTGCAAGGATTTTGCGATTATATTATTAGCGGTTCTTCAGAACAATTGTTCATCAGTGCTCCGGTTATAACAATTTTTGAGGCAAAAAAAGAAGATATTATTGGCGGTTTGGGTCAATGCGTGGCTGCAATGGTAGCGGCCCAATGTTTCAATCAAAACCAAGACACTGAGGTCGATCGCATTTACGGCGCGGTGACGACGGGAACTAACTGGAAATTCTTGATTTTGGAGGAAACTATTGTTTATATCGATCCGATTGAATACTATATTCAAGATGTTGATAAGATTTTGGGAATTTTGTTGCAACCATTTCCCCAATATGTTTGTTAATATGGATCGGTAAGTTTTAACAGAAATAATGACCGATCGCAAATTGCTAGTTGTAGCTACGGGCAATCCGGGTAAACTCAAGGAAATGCAAGTTTATCTTCAGGATTTGGGATGGGAATTGGAACTAAAACCGGAAGAGTTGGAAATCGAGGAAACAGGCGAAACTTTTATTGCTAATGCTTGCTTGAAGGCGTCTGAAGTGGCAAAAGCAACGGGCAAATGGTCGATCGCCGATGATTCTGGTTTAATGGTAGACGTACTCGACGGCCAACCTGGGATTTACTCCGCACGCTACGGGAAAACCGATCCTGACAGGATATCTCGACTTCTCAAAGAATTGGGAAGCGAACAAAACCGGGAAGCACAATTTGTTTGCGCGATCGCGATCGCCCGTCCCGACGGTACAATTGCCTTGCAAGTAGAAGGAATTTGCCGCGGCGAAATCCTGCATACTCCTCGCGGTACGGGAGGTTTCGGATATGACCCCATTTTCTACGTACCCGCACAGCAACAGACATTTGCCGAAATGACACCGGATATCAAGCGATCGCACTCTCACCGCGGCAGAGCCTTCCACGCTCTTATACCACAAATGGCGAGCATTGTCAACCCCTAATTAGGAAAAAAGCCAAAACCGGGGGTAACTGTGGCATTGGATATTGACACTTAGGTATCAGAACTAAACAGGAAAGAGGTTTTTCCTTGGCAATGATTAGTTACCAATGACCAATGACCAATGACCAATTACCAATGCCCAATGCCCAATGCCCCAGTATCTTAGATTGCCTCCAAGTTCTTTTCCCCAGTCCGAATCCGAATAATTTGTTCTACAGGAGAGATGAAAATCTTGCCGTCGCCAATCTCGCCCGTGCGGGAAGCCGCGATAATTTTATCAACCACCATGTCAACCTGATCGTTTTCCACAACAATCTCCACCTTGAGCTTTTGCAAGAACTCAACAGTGTACTCAGAACCGCGATAGCGTTCTGTCATGCCCTTCTGACGGCCAAAACCTCTAACTTCAGAAACAGTCATCCCCACAATACCAGCATTGACGAGTGCGATTTTCACTTCGTCTAGTTTAAAGGGGCGAATAATAGCTTCAACCTTTTTCAAGTTTCTCACTCCTAACAGTTAGTACCTTCGTTATATTACTTAATCGGCGTGACATCTTTTAATATCACTGCCAGCAGCAAGTATTTTGTCAAGTATATTACCGTATCTTGTACTCGCGATGAAATGCACGCCAACCTTTAACAATCTTCTCGGATTTTCCGGGCGAGCGGGTTCTCGGCTCCGGCCGATCGCGGTAGAGTTAAGAAGACTGCAGCAGCCGTCCCCCGCCGCTGATCTGCTAAAACAGAAAAAGAACGCAGGAGACAGGAGTTTTCCGAGTTTCCGCTTTGCTATGTCAGATTTGCACATATTGCTGAAAACTATAATTGCCAGAAGCGGTCAGTTAAACTATTCCTATGCACCCAGCCAGCCCTCCCCCTGACCGCAGCGGGCTTGATGCCCTACTGAGAAATCGCCCCTTCCTCGCCTTGTGGACGGGCCAATTATTGGCCCAAGTGGCGGATAAAATCTTTTACGTATTGCTGATTATTCTGCTGAAAACCGGCGACTACCGACCCTGGCCTGTTTCTTGGCAACATTCGGAAAATTCTATGCTGTCAGCGGTGATGATCGCCTACACCGTGCCGGCGATCGTCTTTGGTTCCGTAGCCGGTATCGTGGTAGACCGCTTTTCCAAAAAGCAAATGCTGATCGCCTGCAACGTGATTCGAGCCGCGTTGATTGTAGCTTTGCCGTTTTTGCCCAAAGCTTTTGTGGTTTTGTTGACGATGACGTTTTTAATCTCTACCGTAACGCAATTTTTTGCTCCGGCAGAGCAGGCTGCAATCCCCCTGACCGTGGGGCGAGAGGGACTGATGTCGGCAAATGCGCTGTTCGCCTCGTCCACAATGGGCGGGATTATTGTCGGGATGACGATCGGCGAACCGCTGTTTAGTTGGGTCAAACACAGCTTCGGATCGAGTTCTCAAGAGTTTTTGCTGGGCGGGTTGTACCTAATATCAGCAGGTTTGATCTATGCTATGCGGATCAAAGAACGTCATGCCGGCAGCAGTGGCAAAAACGTCCATCCTTGGCAAGATCTCAAAGAAGGTTTGCGCTATTTGAAACACAATCACCTTGTCAGCAACGCGATGGTGCAGTTGACCATTTTGTATTCGGTGTTTGCGGCGCTTCAGGTGCTGGCGATCGCGCTTTCAGGCAAAATAGGTCTCAAAGAAACTCAATTTGGCTTTTTGCTGGCTGCAGCAGGAGTCGGAATGGTCTTCGGCGCAGCCTTTTTGGGACACTGGGGCGATCGAATGCACCACAAACCTCTGCCTTTAATCGGTTTCTTGATGATGGGTTTTGTATTAGCAATGTTTGCCTTTACTCGACAGTTATGGGTGGGTTTCGGATTGAGTGCTCTGTTTGGTTTTGGTGCTTCCTTGATTAACGGCCCGATGCAAGCTCTGATTCAAGAAAAAACTCCCGAATCTATGCGGGGTAAAGTCTTTGGATTTGAAAACAATGCGATTAATATTGCTCTGAGCCTGCCTTTAGCGATTACTGGCCCACTGACTGATGCTGTCAGCAAAGCAGTCGGCTCGGATGACCTCGGCTTGCGGATCGTGTTGCTGAGTTTGGGCTTTTTGGTCTCGGTGATGGGCATGGCAGCTTGGAAACATACTCGCAAAGTCTTGCAGGATGTTCTCTGAACTTTGCAAAGAAGGAAGAAGCAAGAGGGCTTGGTTTTCGCGATCGATCCATAACATAGCAACCGCCCTGATGATTAGGACGTTCTTAATTGCTCAAACGATTAGTTTTTCTTGTCGAATGCCGAATCACCAAAAAACGAGCGAGAAGCCCCTGGCTTTAGACATGGGGAGGAAAGCGACTGCGACGACCGTCGCCGTGGAAGGATCGCAATTGGAGTCGCAATGATATGATAAGTGCAGCGACTAAGAATAACCATCTACGTGTTGAAACATTTTAGTTTCGGTGAGATTCCGGCACAGTAAGCCACTACTGCATTTGAGCAGGAAGCCTATTTAACTGACAAAAAATATCAAAATGTGGAGCGTACCTATCTGGCATAAGTGATGGACTCCGAAAGCAGAAAAAAGCCAAAAGTATACGCAAAGCTTGGATTCGTCCATGCTGAGTGGGTAGAGGCGCATTGATAGCGCCTTTGAAAGTCCCTTTGTGGTCTTATTCAAGAATCCCCCTGATTCATCAGTGGGGAGTATCAAGAATGCTATACAAGCGTCATATCGCGGTAAACCGGCATAGGGGCCGCGATTTCCTCTGTTTCTTTTGAGCCTCTGCTGTTCCACAATTTCGCGATCGGACACCGCCCGCTCGCCAAACTTTTTGTAAAATATCAGCAGTCAAATTTTCAGAGTTTGACTATTGAGATTAAAGTATAGCCTTTCTCAGAAAGATGAGGTACTCATGGGCTAATGGCTAATGGCATAGGTCATAGGGCTAATGGCTAATGGCCTACCTCACTTTTTTGAGAACCGCTATAGTATTATAAAACATCATTAAGATTGTAAACATCAATAGACAATGGTAGTATCATATAGCCAGATGATTAATGCCGATGTTAACGGGTCTATAATATTTTGAGAAAAGCAATCCCAAATGCGTTTAGCGATGGGATAGGGAGCTGCGTAGTTCAGCCGAGGCGGGTTAATCCGCTCAAAGTAAAAGCGAAAGGGGAGGGACTTCATGCCTCCCACGTCATGTAATAGATGACTATAGTTTTACAAGCTATAAAAGCTTTCATTAAAAATCATAATTAGTTTAAGGGAGGAAATTCTGTGCAACTAAAAACTAAAGTGACCATCAGGCGTGCAACTGGTGGATTTGCTCTGATTGACAGCTTGATCCGCCACGGCGTCAAGCATATTTTTGGTTATCCCGGTGGCGCAATTCTGCCGCTTTACGACGAACTCTACCGCGCCGAAGAAACTGGCGCAATCAAACATATTCTGGTGCGCCACGAGCAAGGTGCTGCTCACGCGGCCGACGGGTACGCCCGCGCTACCGGACAAGTTGGGGTTTGTTTTGCTACTTCGGGCCCCGGCGCAACTAATTTAGTGACGGGGATTGCGACAGCCCACATGGATTCGATCCCGATGGTAATTATTACCGGTCAGGTGCCCCGTCCGGCGATCGGCACTGATGCGTTTCAGGAAACAGATATTTACGGGATTACCCTGCCAATTGTCAAGCATTCCTATGTAGTACGCGACCCGAAAGATATGGCGCGAATTGTGGCTGAAGCTTTCCACATCGCGAGTACAGGGCGGCCGGGGCCTGTTTTGGTTGATGTACCCAAGGATGTGGGTTTAGAAGAATTTGACTATCTGCCCGTGGAACCCGGATCGGTGAGAATTCCGGGCTACCGGCCGACGGTGAAGGGAAATCCCCGGCAAATTAATCAAGCAATTTATTTGCTGCAGGAAGCAAAGCGTCCTTTGCTTTATGTCGGGGGCGGGGCGATCGCAGCCGGGGCCCACGAGGAAATTAAGGAACTGGCCGAACTTTTCCAATTGCCGGTGACGACAACGCTGATGGGCAAAGGTGCCTTTGACGAAAACCATCCTTTGTCGGTGAAAATGCTGGGGATGCACGGCACTGCTTACGCTAATTTTGCCGTTACCGAGTGCGATTTGCTGATTGCTGTCGGGGCTCGGTTTGACGATCGGGTGACGGGCAAATTAGACGAGTTTGCAGCGCGCGCGAAGGTGATTCACATCGATATCGACCCGGCGGAAGTAGGCAAAAATCGCGGCCCTGACGTGCCGATTGTCGGAGATGTCCGCCAAGTTTTGCTCGATTTGCTGCGTCGCTGTCGGGAAACTGGAGTTTCGGGGAAGGCCGGACAGACTGCGGAATGGCTGCACAGGATCGATCACTGGAAACAGGACTATCCGTTAGTTGTGCCTCATTACCCAGACATTTTGTCTCCGCAAGAGGTGATTTCTCAGTTGGCTACTCAAGCACCTGATGCTTACTACACAACGGATGTCGGTCAACATCAAATGTGGTCGGCTCAATTTTTGAACAACGGGCCGCGCCGCTGGATTTCCAGCGCTGGTTTGGGCACGATGGGTTTCGGGCTGCCGGCTGCGATGGGCGCGAAAATGGCGCTACCCAATGAGCAAGTGATTTGTATTGCTGGGGATGCTAGCATTCAAATGAATATTCAAGAGCTGGGAACACTAGCACAATACGGCATTAATGTCAAGGTTGTTATTGTAAATAATGGCTGGCAAGGCATGGTGCGGCAGTGGCAGCAGGCGTTCTACGGCGAGCGTTATTCCTCGTCGAATATGACGGTGGGGATGCCGGATTTTGTGATGCTGGCTGAAGCTTATGGCGTGAAGGGGATGCTGGTTTCGCAACCGGAGGAACTCAAAGATGCGATCGCTCAAATGCTCGCTCACGACGGCCCGGTGCTGATGAACGTGAAGGTGACGAGGGACGAAAACTGCTATCCGATGGTAGTTCCAGGTAAGAGCAACGCTCAAATGGTTGGTTTGCCGGAACGTAGCAAGTTGCAATCTACAGAGTTGGTTTATTGTCCGAGTTGTGGCGCGAAGAATGTTTCGAGCAATAATTTTTGTCCTGAATGCGGGACAAAAGTTTAACGAGTTTTGAGTGGGGACTTAGGCAGTGCCTATTAGTCTCAACTTAAGGTCAAACGTAGTCATAGACTGCTGTTTATCGTCGAGGCCAGATCCCCCTAAATCCCCCTTAAGAAGGGGGACTTTGAGATCGCTCCGGTTCCCCCCTTCTTAAGGGGGGCTAGGGGGGATCTGGCCTCGGATAAAAGCGAGAGATACAAAGGTTTCAGACTTAAGTTGACACATATCGGCAATGCCGTCTCTTTACCCGGATCTGCTGTTTCACATTTAACACCATCTCCGCTGGCATCGCATCGAGAGCTTTAATGTGTAATCTCTAAGCATATTTTATGAGCCAGTGTCTAAACCCTGATTGCCTATTCCAAAACCCGTCTGGCTATACAAAATTCTGTCAAAAATGTGGGAATAAACTGCTATTGGGCGATCGCTACGGAGCCCAAAAAATTATTGGACAAGGGGGATTTGGGCGCACTTTTCTAGCTATTGACGAGTATAAACCATCTAAACCTCCCTGCGTTATTAAACAATTTTACCCCCAATTTCAAGACCCTTCTAGTATCCAGAAAGCTGCTGAGT
Organism: Microcoleus sp. B6-A1; assembly: GCF_036705085.1. Lineage (NCBI taxonomy): Bacteria > Bacillati > Cyanobacteriota > Cyanophyceae > Oscillatoriales > Microcoleaceae > Microcoleus > Microcoleus sp. B6-A1. The sequence continues at coordinate 11,882 of NZ_JAUBTU010000046.1, read as the reverse complement.
TATTTGAGCTTGAAGCAGTCCGCCTAGAGCAGTTGGGTAAACATTCTCAAATTCCCGACTTATTAGCATATTTTAGTCAAGATGGACGGCAGTATTTAGTCCAAGAATTCATCGACGGTGAAAACTTAGCCGAAGCACTAGAATCTAAGGGATATTTTAGCGAAACGCAGATTCGCGACTTGCTTAATAATTTACTGCCAGTATTCGAGTTCATTCACTCTCGCCAAGTAATTCACCGGGATATCAAGCCAGAAAATATTATTCTTAGGCAAGATGGGCAACTGGTTTTAGTTGACTTTGGAGCCGCGAAATATGCGACACAAACGGCTCTAGGGGTAACGGGAACGAGAATCGGGACGGCTGGATATACGGCACCAGAACAAGCCAACGGTAAACCGATTCATGCGAGTGATATTTATAGTCTGGGTGTCACTTGTCTGTGTCTGTTAACTGAGGTTGAACCGATTGATTTATTCGATGATAGCGAGTTTGAGTGGGTGTGGCGAGAACACTTAAAAACATCTGTCAGTTCGGAACTGGGTCAGATTTTAGATAAAATGATACAACCTGCTATTAAAAAACGTTATCAATCTGCTACTGAAGTTTTGCAGGATCTTGCTTCTCAATCACCTCAATTATCAGCTCAAACACCTCCACCACCAACGCCACCAGACTCGCTTACATCAGCGCGGGGTGTTGACTATACTCGTCTCCGGGATTTATTAGCAGCAGGAAAGTGGAAAGAGGCGGATAGGGAAACATTCAAGGTGATGTTAAAAGCTGCGAGACGGGAGAAGGAAGGTTGGTTCGATACGAACTCGATCGAGAATTTTCCTGGCGATGATTTGCGGACGATCGACCAGTTGTGGGTAAAATATAGTCAGGGTCGTTTCGGCTTTAGTGTCCAGAAAAAAATCTGGTTAGAAATAGGCGGTAAAGTTGATTATGACACTGAATGCAAGCTAGGCGATCGTGTCGGTTGGCGAAAGAGGAGAAAGGGGAGGAAAGGTTGGTTGGAGTACGATGATTTAACCTTTAATCTGGAAGCACCACGGGGTCACCTCCCGTCGTGTGCGCGTGTGTTTGCGTGGGGGGGAGAAGGATTGGGTTGGGTTGTTGGGGTGTTGGGGTGGTTGGGGTTGGTTGTGTGGTTCTCTCTTCTCTCGCATCAAGAGCTGTAAGCTGTAATTTATAGCGATTTCAGCCCTTGGTTGGTTTGCCCGATCGTAGCAAGTTGCACTCTGCGGAGTTGGTTTATTGTCCCAGTTGCAGCGCGAAGAATGTTTCGACGAATAACTTTTGTCCTGAGTGCGGGACAAAAGTTTAAGGGATGAAAGTAGGGACACGGGGGTCAGCCCATAGGTGTCAACAATCGCCTGAAAACAATTGTATCTCTGGTCGATCGCCGAGTCCCAATCCCCCTCGCATCCTTAAGAAGCTACCCTGTATACACAAGTCCGAAATCTTTCCACACAATTCCTGAAACCAAAGTCTCGCATGAATCTCAGAAAGGAAGCTTATTTTAATAAATTTTAAGTTATTGATTCGGCAAAACGAGAAATCCAGGTGCTAGGAAACAGGGTTTCTACAATATGGGTCAGCGAGCAACTTGTGTGTACACGGTAGCATCATAGAGGGGGTAGCTAACCCGGATTTGGTATAAATATTTTTTAAATATTTAAATAACACTTATATGTGCAATACTTAAAATTGTTGTAAATCACAAATCCGTGAAAAACGTCTAGCAGCGACGTATCCCAACGGTTTACCTTTATAAACCAACACTTCTCTGACCACAATAAATTCTCACAAAAATTAAAGGGGTAACTGATGACGAATATTAAAGAGGCACTACCTGCTTCACAATTTCTGAAAAACAACTTGGGTATTTCCGAAATTCCCCTTGAAGCATACCTTAGCTATGGATATGCACTGCTCGCTATTGCTGGAGCTGATGGAGAGGTTTCAGAAGCCGAACTTAATTGGTTACTAAATCATCAGCGCATGGCTGGCGCTCCTGAAGAAGTAATAGAAAAATACAAAACATTTGAATACAAAAATGCTGATTTAGAAAGCCTGCTCACCAAGATTACAGTTGATGTTTCTACTTGGTCAAAATCAAGGTCATTGTTGTATCATGCAATTCAAATGGCTCGTGCAGATGACAATTACTCACTTGAAGAGCAAAAAGCTGTAAAAAAAGCAGCTAAACTGCTGAAGGTTGAAGATGATATTGCGCTTGCTCTCCATAGGTTGATAGAAACAGAAGAAGCAGTAACGGCATTACGTAAAGCGCTACTACAAACTGAGGTTTTAGGTTAATCGAAGGGCTTTGTGTTACTTGAAAAAAGTTTAGTTTGTTTCATTAATTTTTATGGCAGTTAGATCCCGAATTCTTCAATAACTCTGGGATATAACTGCTTTTGGGTGTTACTTAATCGGGGTATAAAAAAATAAGTTTAAAATCCAGAAGCTTTATGGATACAGGTTTCTATGACTTGCATATTTAGCTTTTCATACCCTAAATTCAGCAAGGCCGACAAAGGTATGTAGTTGCGCTGAAGCGCTCTTATCTTAGGAAAGAGCGCTTCAGCGCAACTACATACCTAAACTGTAACCCCCATTTGTGACAGTTGGTCTTAGCCTTAATGCAAATAAACTTTTTGGTTTACTCAAAATAGGAAAATTCGCGGGAGTGGCAAATGAATCTTTATTTGGGAATAGATTTCGGCACGACTGGCGCCCGATCGACTGTCATAGACTCCCAGGGTACAATACATTGTGAGACAGAATATACTTTTGCTAACAACGGTCAACAACAGCCTGAATTGCCCTCGGTGTGGCAAAATGCGCTGTGGGATTCGATCGAGCAAATTCCCCCAACAATCCGCAATCAGGTAAGGGCGATCGCCCTTGACGGCACATCTTCCACTGTCATGCTGTGCAATACTGACGGTATACCAGTATGCGAGCCGATTTTATACAATGATGCGCGCGGTGCAGCGGTGACAGAGAGGTTGCGGGCGATCGCACCGGATAACCACACAGTATTGAGCGCAACGTCGAGTCTGGCCAAACTCCTGTGGTTCCAAGACTTTCGAGAGGAAACCGCCCCTACATTTTTCCTGCATCAAGCTGACTGGCTGGCATTTCTGCTGCACGGAAAATTAGGAATTAGCGACTATCACAATGCTTTGAAACTCGGTTTCGATGTTGATACTTTGTGCTATCCGAATTGGCTGATAGAGGGAATTGCGGGCGCTGCAAATCCTGAATTGCCGCAAGTTGTCGCACCGGGCACGCCTGTGGGGGAAGTGAGAGATCAAGTGCGCGATCGCTTCGGTTTTCCCCGTGATTGTATGGTTTGTGCTGGTACAACCGATAGCATTGCCGCATTTTTAGCAAGCGGTGTCAATTTACCAGGGGAAGCAGTAACTTCTCTCGGTTCTACACTAGCAGTCAAACTGTTAAGTCATACCCGCGTAGATGATTCTAAATACGGGATTTACAGTCATCGTTTCCCCCCCTTGTGTAGGGGCGGTGCCCCCGTGCCCGCCCTGGCAGGCGATTTGTGGTTGGTTGGAGGTGCTTCTAATACCGGAGGTGCGGTGCTGCGACACTTTTTTACTGATATTGAGTTGGATAATTATAGCAGACAAATTGATCCCGAACAAGAGAGTTTGCTGGATTATTACCCATTGTTGAAAAAGGGCGATCGCTTTCCGATTAATGACCCGAATTTGCCGCCCAGACTCGAACCGCGTCCAACTGATTCAGTGGAATTTCTGCACGGTTTGCTAGAAAGCATCGCGCGGATTGAAGCGCGGGGATATCAATTATTGCAAGAATTGGGTGCAACTCCTTTGACAAAAGTTTATACTGCTGGCGGCGGGGCAAAAAATTTGGTTTGGAGTGCGATTAGAAAGCGTTATTTAAAAGTGCCTGTAGTAAAGCCAATTCATACTGCAGCTGCTTATGGAAGTGCGTTATTGGCGAAGCATGGAATGCAAATTTAAAGGTGGTAAATTTGGACTGATATCGCTCTCGATTAAAGCTAAAATGAGAGGAAGTAAACATTCTGATATATTGTGTTAAGTTGTTATCCCTAAAAATTAAGGACAATGGCAAAGCTACCTGATGACATCCTGAACACAATTTTCACATTGCAGCGGCGGCTAGTGGAAATCCTCAACGAAACAACCGCCACAGAATATATATTCATGCAGCAGTTTGGCGAGACAGAAGCGACACTCCCGGAACTAGAATCCCTGGATAATATTAAGGAAAGGTTGAGAACCTCTTACAATCGTTTGTACAGGCTTTTGCAGCAGGTGGCAGAATCTCAACCCGCTGCGACTGCGGATACGTTAAACTTTTTGTATGGAACGATAGAAGACGGAGAGGCAATTGTCGATGCCTCAGCAGCAAGCATTCAAGAAATCAAAATGGATTGGAACTTACGATGAATCAACAACCTAGAATCCCCGACGCTGAAACCAGAAAGCGACACGTTGAAAAGATGCGTGAAGTCTGCCGACAGTTGGACGCTTTCAATTTGAAGTTAGATGAAGCGATTGCCATATTTGAAGCTGACAACCGCCGCCAGCGTCGAGAACGTTTGGCGGGTAAATACAGGCGTGTGGAATCTCAGGTAGTCGAATAAGATATGAGATGTTGCATCCTTGTTAATAAGTCTTTTATGAACAGGCAAGATGCCTGTTCCACAAAGAGTGAATTTTCTTGTGGAACAGGCATCTTGCCTGTTCTTGAAAATGGTGCAAGATGTGAGATAAGATCGATCGAGGGGCGATTCCCTGCGGGATAGCCTTGAATCATTTCTTTTGAGTCCCCTCTGTTCGGACGCAAGGTTGTGTAGTAACGGTTTTAACCGCCGACTCCGATCGGGAGTTTTCAACGCAGATTTGATATATGCTAATTTTCGCACACCATCCACACTAAAAATCCCAATATTTTATCTACTGGAGGTAGCGGATAATCGGTAAGATCGATCGTCACTATTTGCCCTTCCAGCTTGAGAAACCGCCAAGCTGTGCCGCTGGAAACGCTGCCGTAGATGACGGAAATCGAGATCCCTTTTGCTTCATTAAATCTCTGGGCTGCCACCATTTCAGCAATACATTGACCCAAACCTACTTTCAAATCTCCTTTTTTAGCTTCCACCATCACAATTACCGGGGCCTCAACGTCTAACTGTTCCGGGGAACGGCTGATGATAAAATCGCAAACTCCTGTAAGTCCAACAGCTACATCAACATTAAATTCCTCACCCGAAAACACGCTGATTTGTTGGTTAAGAATCCTGCGAACTTCCAGCAATACAGGGTTAATAATAGCTTCAGAACGGGCTTTTTCGGTGCTAGTGGCGATCGCCCAAGGCAAATTTGTCTCCAGCATGGTCTGCAAGGCTGTTGCGGGTGCGATCGGTTCGATTTCCGGCAGAAATCTGATTCCTTCCACTACTGTAAGATTGAAGGCTTCTTTAACCTTGCCGATGGTCGTAAATTGACTGTAAGACATAAGAGTTTAGGTTTTTATTTCTGCTTTTTACTTAGATAAAACTAAGGTTGAAACCGCATCGACACAAACGAGATACCCGACGTGGACTAAAGATAAAAACGTAATTTTTACCGCCCCCTCGGAAACCCGCGTCGGCGGGTTTTGCCTGTATAGACGCGGTTTAAACCGCCGGATTTTCTATTACACTCGCTGCAACTTAGCTGTTCTCGGATCGATAATTTTTCTGCCCAAACCTGAAAACTTAATTGCCAGATTAGTTTTATCGCCTTCTCCCAAAACATGGGTAATTTCTCCCACTCCAAAAGCATGATGAAAAACCCGATCGCCCGTTTTCCACTCTGCCGATTGAGAATTCCCAGAATTAGCTGCTGAATTATTAGTTTTTCCCTTGGAAACAGCCGTTTTAGCTGTCTTAGTTTTCTTCGCACTTCCAGCCAGCAAATGTGTCGGCAATTCCCCTAAGAATAGCGAAGGGGTGCAGTGTTCCCGGTAGCCTCCCCAGAGGCGGCGTTCGCGAGTGTGGGTGAGAAATAGCAATTCCTGGGCGCGAGTGATGCCCACGTAGCACAAACGGCGTTCTTCTTCGATCGCTTTCGGGTCGTCCAAACTGCGAAAATTGGGAAATAAACCCTGTTCCATTCCGACTAGAAATACTACGGGAAATTCTAACCCTTTTGCAGAGTGCAGCGTCATCAGCGACACGCGGGAATCCTCTTCCTGCAAGTCATCTAAATCGGATGCTAAAGATGCTTTTGCTAAAAATGATGTCAGCGTCGGTTCTTCGTTTTGTTCTTCAAATTGCAGCACAGCATTGTACAATTCTCTGACGTTTTCTATGCGATTTTCTGCTTCCTCGGTTCCTTGATTTTTCAAATCTTCAATGTAGCCTGAATCTTGGATAATTCCTTGGACAATTTGCGAAGCGGGCAGGGTTTCAACTTGCGATTGCCAACGACCAATCATTTCGGCAAACTTAATAATAGCTTTTGCCGATCGCCCTGCGAGAGTATTGACAGAAGATTCATCGCTGAGGATTTCCCACAACGGAATGCCTAACTGAGTTGCAGCGTCTTCGATTTTGGAAAATGTGGTATCCCCAATGCCGCGACGGGGAGTATTGATGATGCGTTTGAGGCTGACGCTATCGTCGGGATTGGCAAGCGCCCGCAGGTATGCTAGGATATCTTTGATTTCTTTACGATCGTAAAACTTGAGACCACCGACAATATTGTAGGCAATGTCTAAACGCATTAACGCTTCTTCAAAGGAGCGAGATTGAGCGTTTGTGCGGTAGAGAATCGCAAAGTTACTACCGTTTTCGTATTCGGAGTTTTGGCGCTTCAAAGAATGAATTTGACCTGCTACAAATTCCCCTTCATCTAATTCGTTGTCAGCCCGCCAGACAACAATGGGAGCTCCGGGTTCGCGAGTCGGGCGCAGAATTTTCTCGATCCGTTCGGTATTGTGTTCGATCAAGTGGTTTGCGACTTGCAGGATGTTTTCGCGCGATCGATAATTTTCCTCTAATTTTACCATCGTCTGAGTTTTATCGTCCGACAAACCATCTCCGAAATCCTCTTGAAATTCCAGCAATATGGTATAATCTGCCATCCGAAAGCTGTAAATTGATTGATCGACATCGCCCACGACAAAAATCGAACGGTTTTGCCATTTATCGAAGTTTTTCGGGTCGGCGTTATTTGTCACCAACATCCGAATCAAATCGTATTGAGTGCGGTTAGTATCTTGGTATTCGTCAACTAAAATATGGCAAAACTTTTTATGCCAGTAACTTAATACTTGCTCGTTTTGGCTCAAAAGTTTAACGGGAACGAGGATTAAATCGTCAAAATCTAGGGCATTGTTTGCTGCTAAAGCGTCTTGGTAGCGACTGTAAACATCGGCAATCACGCGACCTCGATAATCCGGTTCTGCTGCTTGGTATTCTAGAGGCGACCAACCTTTATTTTTAGCGTTGCTGATGACATAGCGGACTTTTCGGGGGTCAAATTTCTTGTCGTCGAGGTTCAGTGTTTTTGTGACAATTTGTTTGACGAGACTTTGAGCATCTGACTCATCAAAAATCGAAAAGTTTTTCTTCCACTGGCGCCCTTTTTCGTCTTGGTATTTTTCTATATCGTAGCGGAGAATGCGGCCGCACAAAGAGTGAAAAGTCCCCATCCAAATGTGTTTGGTGATTCTTTGGTAAATTTGCGATCGCAATTTCGTCTGCACATCCGGGGCTAAGTCTACCAAAGGTTTGCCATATTCGGCTTCAGCTTGCTGAGTTGCCAGCAATTTCTCAATTCTTTCTTTCATCTCCCTGGCGGCTTTATTTGTAAATGTCACCGCCAGAATATTTTCAGGATCGACTCGATTGGTGCGAACTAAGTTAGCAACTCGGTAAGTTAGAGCTCTGGTTTTGCCGGAACCAGCCCCCGCTACTACTAACAGCGGCCCGTTATAATGGGCGACTGCTTGGCGCTGAGATGGATTGAGGTGGCTGAGGAAATCAGTGGTTTGAGTCATAGCTAGAAAGTTAGTTTAATTTTTTAAGGGGTAAATAATACTTGGTATGCGATACCGCGAGTTCTTTTTAAGGTAAGGTGCGCCTAGCGCACCCTATATTATAACTAGAACGGTGATTTTTTAAACTTTAAATATTTTTGGCTCAAAGGAGTTGTTTAAGGTAAGGTGCTCGGCGCGCACTCTACACTATAAATAGATAGGTAATTTTTTTTAACCTTTAAATATCCGTGTCAGCCAAATTACTGCTAATATTCCCAAGCCAATCCAAATGGCAATAATCACAACAGCGGCAGCCCGATTTATCGGTTTTCCTCGCTCTATTTCTGCGGCTGCTTTTTCCCGACACTCGGCTAAAACCTGTGGCGGAATCATCTTCAGTACCAGCCAAATTCCCAAAGGTACAATTATCAAATCGTCCAAGTAGCCGAGAATTGGTATGAAATCGGGAATTAAGTCGATCGGGCTAAAAGCGTAGGCAACCGTAAGGCCTGCTAAAATTCTGGCGTACCAAGGTACTCTCTGGTCTGTACTTGCTAAATAAACAGCGTAAGTTTCTTTTTTGAGTCGGCGGGCAAGTTGTTTTAACGATTGCATATAATGACTAATGACTAATGACTAATGACTAATGACTAATGACTAATGACTAATGACTAATGACTAATGACTAATACTTTTTTTAGTTGCTAAAAATGTAACAACCCGGATATTTAGCACTTTCAGTGGGAAGGTAAAGTATAGCATCTGTTGTATGTGAGGAGAATCAAGTTTATGAATTCAAATTGGCAACGTCGCGATCGCATTAATTTCCGTAGTCTGGTAACAGCGTTATGTTTAACCTTAACTCTCGTTAGTTTTGTGAGATTAGATCCGGCGGTGGCCCAAGAACAGCGGATCAGAACATTGACTGTTACTGGGCGGGGTGTGGAAGCGATTCCTACAACTCAAACGCAAGTGCGGCTGGGGGTTGAGGTGCAGGGGAAAACGGCGGCCGAGGTGCAGCAGGAAGCGGCGAGACGATCGTCCGCTGTGGTAGAGTTGCTGCGATCGCGCCAAGTCGAAAAACTCGAAACTGCCGGCATCACCCTCAGCCCGACTTACAGCTACGAAAACAACCAGCAGCGCTTGACTGGCTATACGGCGACAAATACCGTCAGTTTTCGGATTAATACTGCATCTGCCGGCACTTTGCTCGACGATGCGGTAAATGCCGGAGCCACACGCATCGACGGTGTGAGTTTTGCCGCCGCCGAAAGTGCGATCGAATCTGCTCGAAAACAAGCAATCAAAAAAGCAACTCAAGATGCTCAAGCGCAAGCGGATGCAGCCTTTAGCGCCCTCAACCTCAAGCGGGGAGAGATTCTGGGCATTCAAGTCAACGGTGCGATCGCGCCGCCTCCAATGTATCGGCAGTTTGCTACTTCTCGCCCTGCTGGTGCTGATATTATTACAACGCCAGTGGTGGGAGGGGAACAGCAGGTAGAAGCTTCTGTGACTTTGCAATTTGGATATTAAATAGTTAGGGGTTGAACTGGCCACCTCAGCTTGACCCTAACTATTTCTCGATTTATCAAGCAGCTTTTTCTACAAAAAAATTTAGCCGTTTTAACCACTTCTGCCAGTAGTCTAGAAACGAAATCTCTCCTTCTTCAGGGGGAGAGTTCCTCAATAAATAGACTCTCCGTTAAACCCTAGGCGATCGCATTTCTCATACACAGAAAAGAGTGGACTCTTTTCTCAGATCCACTCTTTGTTAAACTCTCTTAGGGCTAGCTTGAACAAGCTAGAGTTAAGTCCTTACTTTACCTAGTCCTTAATGATTCTCTTGTCATGAATGACCACTTGATCCTTGAGTTTAGGAGTGCCGGAGATGTGAATATCCGTATCCATATTTTCCTCGGTGGATTCGGCTAGATATTGGGCAGATGACTTAACATCGTGCGCTGCACGTTTAGCAGATTCGGCTGCATTTTGGGCAGATGAGTTAAAACCATGCCCTGCACCTTGAGGAGATGGGGTTGCATTTTGGGCAGATGACCTAAAATCAGGCACTGGAGGTTTAGCAAATTCGGCTGCATTTTGGGCAGATGATTTAAAATCATGCGCTGCAGCTTGAGGAGATGGGGTTGCATTTTGGGCAGATGACTTAACATCCTGCTTAACATCCTGCGCTGCATCTTTAGCAGATTCGGCAGCATTTTGGGCAGATGACTTAACATCCTGCGCTGCACCTTTAGCAGATTCGGCGGCGCTTTGAGCAGATGACTTCATTGATTCAGCAGCACTCTTACCAGATGACTTAAGCGATTCGGCTGCACTTTTTATAGAGGGCTCAACTGCTTTCGCTGTATCTTTTACAGTCGATCTCAGATCCTTAGTTGCCCCCTCAATTTCCTGAGCTACAGCTTTGGCAGAAGGCTTAACTTCATCAGCAGTGCTCTTAATAGAATCCGCTGCACTTTGTATAGAAGGCTTGACACCTTCGACTGTCTGCTTGACTGAATCTTTTACTTCTCTAATTGTAGGTTTGACTTCCTCGGATGCGCTCTTGACTGCTTCTACTACAGAAGGCTTGGCTTCCTTAACTGTCTGATCGACAGATTCGGCTATACTTTTAATCGAAGGCTTGGTTTCCTCAACAGTCTCCTTGACTGCTTCTGCTGTAGCTTTGATAGATGGTCTAACTTCCTCAGCAGTTTCCTTTACTACTGTCCCTAGCTCTTCTACAGTGTGTGTAATACCGTCTGCTACGCTGTGTGCTGCATCCCCTAAATTATCTACAGCACGGTTAACAGTATCAGCAGTACCTTTACCAATCATAGCGCCAGCAACTGAGCCTGCTACAGCACCAATAATGCCTCCAGAGCGAGCACCGAGTATACCACCGACTGCTGCTCCAGCTATCCTAGCACCAATGCCTGAGCCTGATGATTGATCTTCCTTTGATTCTGCATTTTCGTTAGTCTGAGCCTGAAGCTGCGCGTTTTCGCTATTGTCAACATTCTTTTCCTGGAAGTCAGGATTGGCTTCAGGTTGGTTAAAAGGCTGCTTATTATCAGTCATAGATATCCTTGGGTATTACTGTTACATTTACTAGGCTAACTATATACTTCTCAGAAAATCTACTGCCTAAGAACTAGATTTTGACTGTTACTTAAGAAGTAGATTCTCAAAAATACTGACCACTACCGCGCTAGGGACTCGCTGTTCCTTCGACCTTGAACAAGTTGGAGGCGCGCGTTAGCGAAGCCCTCGAAGAGGATCGCATATCTGGCACAGTCTTAGCTTAGCCAGCCAAAAATAACTAATATATACAGGCTTGTTTACTGATTAAATGATTCATAAATATTCTAAAAAAAATGGGAGTGTCCGCTTATAATTTAAGGTTTAACAACGATATTAATAATATATTTATCAGGGAAAGTTGTAGGTTTAATTATTGAACCAAGTGATTTGTTTTGTGGACGTTGCTGATTTACGGTAGGAAAGGTTAAATATGCCAGTCATAAAAACCAGTCCCCACAAAGCTTGGGGATTTTCAACTGATTTTTTTCATACCCTGATTAAGCAACGCCAGATTTAGGAGTGATCTAACTGACGAGGAGAACTCTTTGAACAGCAACTTGACCGCTTTAGCCACCAGAGGCGCGATCGCACTTACGTGTAATTGGGCATAAGTTCGATCGCTCCTAAATTTTAGCGTCACATACGGCATTTTGCCCTATATAATAATAGAGAGATTATATAGCCTTTCTCTGAAAGATGAGGTATCATGTTACTGACACTCACTCGTGAGGGTCAAACAGAGAAAATCAGCT
>NZ_JAUBTU010000045.1:48807-54605 GCF_036705085.1 Microcoleus sp. B6-A1 | reverse complement strand
TGTCCCGCAGCTAGAGCATTCTTGACTTGTTCCATTGGCTGGCACGGCAATTGTAATTCTTCCGAATACTTTGCCAAGATATTCCAGCCACACTCGAAACATATACCAAGATGCGTCGTTAATCGATTTAGCTAAGCAGTGATTCTTCACCATGTTTTTGATTCTCAAGTCTTCGTAGGCTACACAGTCGTTAGACTGGATGACGTATCTTGCTAATTTCAAAGCAAAATCTTTACGTTGTCTACTTATTTTGAGGTGGCGTTTCCCTAGAATCACTCTAGCTTTTTTTCTGTTTTCTGAACCTTTGACTCGCTTTGAAAGCCACCTTTGGGCTTTCTTTAGTCGGCGCTCTCCTTTGCCCAGAAAACGCGGATTTTCGACTGTAACACCATTAGAGTCTGTGTAGAACTCTTTGAGCCCCACGTCTAATCCAATAGCATTACCTGTAACTTCAACCTTCTCGGAACGATCAACTTGAACGCAAAACTGGATGTAGTATCCATCGGCTCGTTTGACTAAGCGCACTCGCTTAATTTGGCTAAGCTGATAGAAATGTAAGTCTCGCGTTCCTTTCAACTTGAGTTTTCCGATGCCTTTTTTATCGGTAAAAGTGATAGATTTTCGGTCAGTTGCCATCCGCCACCCGGTCGTTTTATATTCGACCGACCGATTGTCTTTCTGAAACTGCGGAAAACCCTTTTTGCCGGAAATTTTCTTTTTACAGTTGTCGTAGAATCGGGCGATTGCCGACCACGCTCTTTCGGCGCTTGATTGTCGAGCCATGCTGTTGAGTTCATCACAAAACGTCCATTCTTTAGCTAAAACAGCACTGTACTTATTCAAGTCATACTTATCGACTTTTTGGTTTTCCATCCAAAAGCGCAATGCTTTGTTACGGATGAATTGTACTGTTCTAATTGCTTCGTCTACAGCGGCAAATTGCTGCTTTTTACCGTATGCTTTGAACTCAAAAACTAGCATGACTTCGACCTCATCACGATACTTCTTATACTAACAACATCGGCTTAATATACCTCAAATAGTTCATAAAGATTTACATAGTTGCACTCTACAGCGCAATCCTGAAATCCCACAAAAGAAACTGGGAGGCTTTAGCCTCCTTCTGCCTTTCATCCCCGGACTAAAGTCACGGGGTTTTCATGCTCGATCTTTATAAGCGAATGCCAAATGCACGCTACGCGATCGCACGCACTATCACTGCTTTTCAACCTAAAACACGGCAGAAATACTCGCGGTACAAATTGCACCGCGGCATCACATAATTGTTTTGCCGCCGCACAAGTCCCATGCTGTGCAATTTGTAAATTTGCATTGAATCTAATTCAACTGGTTCGGGGGAATTAACAACTTTTTTCAAAGCCCAAGCTAATTCTGGATTGTGTTGCAGTATTTCCAAATGCTTGCGTAAATGACTGCTGTAAATTCCCGATTCTGATGCCGCATTTTCTAATAGCTGAGTTAATGAGGTTTTGCCACAACTAATCTCATACATTGCCAATCTTACTAAATAAGGATGTCCGCCGATCGCACTTATTAACTTTTGCAATTGCCCCTCATCCCACTCCAAGCCGTGTAAGCGAGCTAAATCGTGAATTTGCGGCCTCTCAAACTCCAGCAACTCAACCGGCACCCCCGCATTAAACGGAGATTGATTCATGTCCAAAGGAATATAAACTTCGGTAGAATGCGCCATTACCAACCGCAGTTTTTTCCAGATATCCGAAATCTTGGCTTTTTCGTGCCAGCTTCGCAGCATCCCCAAAAAGTCTTCAACTACTTCGGTGTAGGGAAATAGGCGATCGACTTCATCCAACCCCAAAACTAGAGGCGCTGATGTTTCTGCCAGCAAATACTCTTCAAAGTAAACCGTACAGTTATCGTTGCTGCCCAAAATATCCGTATCCCAATATTCGTTTAACTTGTTTTCTAACTTTAACTGTCGGCTTACCATCAAACACAGCCAGCGCAGAAATTTCTCCAAATTTGTTAAGATTCCTCGGTCTGCAGCCCTCAAATCGATATAAACTGCGTGATAGTTTTCCCGATCGCCCTGAGCTAAAATTCTGGTCATTAATGAAGTTTTGCCCATCATTTCCGGTGCTTTGATCCGAATCAGCGAACCGGGTTTCACAACAGTCTCGCCGCACAAAGATTCAATGTTGCAACGCTCTACATAAAAAGGAGAATCTAATGATACCGAACCTTCGGGAAATGGCAAATTTGCGATCGCATTCAGTGTTCGCGAGGGCGGATTTATGTTAGTAAATTGACGTAATTCTGGCGAGGAAAATCTCCTTAGAGCTTCTTTGAAATTTTTCTTACTAATTTTCTCTCCTAACGCTTCTGAAAACTTGTGCCACAATTTGTTACCGACATCTTTGTTGAGGTATTCAGCACTGTAGCCGTAAGTTTTGGCGATTTCATCGTAACTTTTGCCTTCCCAAGAACCTTGAAGGACTTTCATTTCGATGTCGCTGAGATATTTGCCGGTGTTTTGAGCAAAAATGCGATCGGCAGATTCTTTGGTTTGGCTCCAAGAGAAGTCTAATTCTGAGTTCATGGGCTCGACCCGTAAGTACGTATATACGTAAGTATGCAGACTTTTACAAGATATCTATGGTTCCTGCATGGAGAAAGCCACCCTGACTTTTCCGTATTTTAACTGATTTAACCTGAGTTTTTACTGTCAGTCCTTGTAGAAACACCTGATTTTACTCCCCTGGTCGGTTTTATTCTGGGAAAATATACTGGTTTAGAAGCAACTTGATTGCCGATCGCCCGCTCGCAATTATCGATCGCCTAACCAACAATAGCCGAACCTCGCCAACACCAGGGTATAAGGAGAAAAATTATGGCTGCTACCATTACCGTTAATAGCACAGATGACTCGAATATCAGGAATGCCGTCCTCACCCTCAGAGAGGCAATTCTGGTTGCGAATGGCACTCTGAATTTTGCTGCTTTGACAGTGGCAGAACAAGCACAGATTAACGGTACATTGGGTACTGCAGCCGATCGCGACACGATCGCCTTTAATATCGGGGCGATCGGTTCTCAGCAATTAATTCAGCCTTTATCCGCACTGCCGCCGATCTCCGATCCAGCGATCGTCGATGGTTGGAGTCAAGGCGGCGCGGGCTATAACGGTTTGCCACTGGTGGAACTCAGCGGCAACCTCCCCGGAGTTGGGATGGTCGGACTTGATATCACTGCTGGGAACAGTACCGTGCAAGGTTTAGCGATCAACAGATTTTACTCGGCAGGCATCCGCTTGCAAACCAATGGTGGCAACGAGATCGTCAGCAACCACATCGGCACGGATCTTGCGGGTACGGTCAATCGGGGCAACCGCAGGGGGATCTGGATTGATGGCGTTCCAGATAATCGGATCGAGAACAACTTAATCTCTGGCAACGACAATTTAAATAGCGGGCTTGGCATCGAGATTTCCGGCATCGCTGCGCGCAACAACCAAGTAATCGGCAACCGTATTGGCACTGATGTTACAGGTACTGTTGCGATCGCCAATACGATGGCCAACACCGGTGGCATCAGCATCCGCAATGCGCCTGAAAACCTGATTCAGGACAACCTGATTTCTGGCAATGTGGGCCTTGGTGGCGGAATTGCGATTAACGGCCCAACTGCCAATCAAAATCGAGTTGTCGGCAACCTCATCGGCACTGATATCACGGGTAATGTAGCGCTAGGAAACAGTATCTATGGCATCTCTATTGGCAGCGCTTCTAACAATATTATCGGCGGAACGACGCCTCAAGAACGCAATATCATTTCTGGCAGTCAGACTGCGGGTATTTTTTTTGCAATAGCGCCCACACTTTTAGGCGAACCTTCAGGCGGTGTAGCTGCGACAAACCGAGTTGTCGGCAACTATATCGGCACAAATATCAGCGGTACTGCCGCTTTGGGAAATCCGGTCGGCGTCTTTATCGCTGCTGGCGAAAGTAACATCATCGGTGGCACGACACCGCAAGAACGCAATGTCATTTCCGGCAATCAAATGGGCGTCTATCTTAATAGCAACGAGGTCACTAACAACCGCGTTATCGGCAATTATATCGGCACGCAAGCTGACGGCAGCACTCCTTTACCCAATACTTTCTACAGCAACGTCATAGCTTTAGATCCAGGTGTGAATAACCGCATCGGCGGTACCGCTGCAGGAGAAGGAAATACGATCGCATTTAGCGGTAGCAGCGGCATTCAAGTGACTGGTGGCAACGGTTTGGCAATTTTAGGCAATTCTATCTTTTCTAATAATGGTTTAGGCATCGATCTCGATAACGATGCCGATCCCTTAACTAGCGACGGCGTTACCCCAAACGACTTGGGAGACGGAGATACAGGCGGAAACGGCTTGCAAAATTTCCCGGTGTTAACCTCCGCAACTGCTAGCAACGGCAACATTACTATTAGCGGCACTCTCAACAGCATTCCCAATACGAATTTCCGCGTCGAATTTTTTGACAATACTGTTCTAGATCCCAGCGGTAACGGCGAAGGACAAACTTATCTCAACTTTGTTAATCTCATAACTGATGCTGCTGGCAATGCTAATTTTATATCGCCGCCTTTAACTGCAACAGGGGCGATCGTCACTACTGCTACTAACTTAGCAACTAACGATACTTCGGAATTTTCTCAACCTTCCCCCGGCTTACTGCAATTTAGCAATCCCGCTTACACGGTGAATGAAAACGGTACAGTTGTAGGTACTGCAATTAGCGTCAATCGCATCGGTGGTAATAAAGGTGCAGTTGGGGCAACGCTGACGCTGACGGATGGTACTGCTGTTGCTGCTGACTACACCAATACGCCGATCGCGATTAACTTTGCCGCGGGCGATACGACACCAAAAATTGTTATTATTCCGATCGCCGATGACGCGATCGACGAAGCTGACGAAACGGTTAATTTATCTCTAACTAATCCAACGGGAAATGCTACAGTTGGCGATCGATACAACAATGCAGTTTTGACAATTGCAGATAACGATAACCCTCCAACTGTCAGCATCACCCCCGCTACGATTAACCAAGCTGAAGGCAATACAGGCACAACTACCTACAACTACACTGTTAGCCTCTCCAATGCTTCTGGTTTGCCCATTACTGTTAACTACAAGACAGATGACGGTACTGCTACTACGGGCGATTTCGACTACGAAGATAATGACGGTAATCTCATCTTTAATCCGCCAGAAGCGCTAACAAAAACGATCGCTGTAATTGTTAACGGCGACAACAAATTCGAGGCGAATGAAACTTTCAGCGTTACCCTCAACAACGCCATCAACGCCACCATCAATCCCGCCGCCAACCAAAGTACGGGCATTATTGTCAATGATGATAGTGATGACTCTAATCCCACTCCAACTCCGACAGAAACACCAACACCAACTCCGACAGAAACGCCGACACCGACAGAAACGCCGACACCAATTCCGACAGAAACTCCGACACCAACTCCGACACCAACTCCGACAGAAACGCCGACAGAAACGCCAACGCCGACACCAATTCCGACAGAAACTCCGACACCAACTCCGACACCAACTCCGACACCAACTCCGACAGAAACTCCGACACCAACTCCGACACCAACTCCGACAGAAACTCCGACAGAAACTCCGACAGAAACGCCGACAGAAACTCCGACAGAAACGCCAACTCCGACAGAAACTCCGACAGAAACTCCGACAGAAACTCCGACAGAAACTCCGACAGAAACTCCGACAGAAACTCCGACAGAAACTC
>NZ_JAUBTU010000045.1:47403-48707 GCF_036705085.1 Microcoleus sp. B6-A1 | reverse complement strand
CGACAGAAACGCCGACAGAAACTCCGACAGAAACCCCGACACCAACTCCGACAGAAACGCCGACTCCGACAGAAATTCCGGCAGAAACGCCAACGCCGACTCCGACAGAAATTCCGACAGAAACGCCAACACCAATTCCGACTCCAATTCCGACACCAATTCCCGCAGAAACACCAATTCCGACAGAAACGCCAACACCAACTCCGACAGAAATTCCGACAGAAACGCCAACACCAACGCCAACTCCGACAGAAATTCCGACAGAAATTCCCGCAGACATTCCCACAGCAACTCCGACACCGACAGAAATTCCGACAGAAGATTGCCTTTGTAACTCTCTATCCCTCCCAAATCTCAACCAACCCAATCCTGTAGAAAAGGTAGTTGTGAATAGTACGATCGATCTACCCCTCACAGGTACTGCTAGCAATGAGACATTCGACGGCAGCAGCAGCGAGGATTATTTCCAGGCTAAAGAAGGTAACGATAACCTGTTTGGCGGCGAAGGAAATGACTTTTTAAACGGTAACGAAGGCAATGACTTTATATCGGGTGGAACGGAAGAGGACTTGCTTTTTGGTGGCAAGAATCAAGACATTATTCTTGGTAATGAAGGAAGAGATAGATTATTTGGAAATCGAGGAGAAGATTCGCTCAATGGCGGAGAAGATAGCGACTTCATTCACGGCAACGAAGACTCTGATTTTTTAGATGGGGGAAAAGGAAACGATTTCTTATGGGGAGGTAAGGATAGAGATTTAATTTTAGGCGGTGAAGGAAACGATACTCTGTTGGGAAATGTAGGTGACGATACTGCCTGTGGTGGCGGTGGCAACGATTACTTGCAGGGTGATGAAAATAACGACCTACTTGATGGCTGTGAAGGAGATGATACGATTTGGGGAGGAAAAGACAATGATACCATATTTGGGGGAGCGGGAGACGACTTTTTAAGCGGCGATTTGGGAGATGATTTTTTAATTGGAGGAAGTGGGAACGATCGTTTTCTGGTTTGGGCAGATTCAGGGACGGATATCATTCGAGATTTTGAACCCGGAAAAGATGCGATCGCCCTTACTAGAGGTTTGACTGCCTCTCAACTGTCAATTAGTCAAGCCAACAGCGACACCTTAATCCGCTTGACAGCAACAGGTCAAATTATAGCCACTCTCAATAATGTATTTGTTGCTCCTACCATTTTAGATTAAACAGGACTTACGCGCAGAAACTAAAGAAACCGGGTTTTTTACTATTATTGAGGGTGGTGGGCAAGTATTTTGGTTAAAAACCCGGTTTCTGGCTAC
>NZ_JAUBTU010000045.1:0-47303 GCF_036705085.1 Microcoleus sp. B6-A1 | reverse complement strand
TAAAGAAACCGGGTTTTTTACTATTATTGAGGGTGGTGGGCAAGTATTTTGGTTAAAAACCCGGTTTCTGGCTACCCGCGCCGGGACTAAAGAAACCGGGTTTTTTACTATTATTGAGGGTGGTGGGCAAGTATTTTGGTTAAAAACCCGGTTTCTGGCTACCCACGCCGGGACTAAAGAAACCGGGTTTTTTACTATTATTGAGGGTGGTGGGCAAGTATTTTGGTTAAAAACCCGGTTTCTGGCTACCTGCGTGTAAGTTGTGTTTAATCTAATAATTGATAAATTGTTTAATGAGGTTTTCTTATGATAAAAATTGCCGATTATCTACCAAGATTTAACAGACTTTTATACACAAGTTTGACATTAATTTCAGCTATCCTCTTAGGAGGCTTGGGGAAGCTTTCCGAGTCCAACAACAACACAGCTTTAGCGCAAGAAAACATCCCCATTAGTGGTAGCGGTGACGCGCAACTCCAGCCTCTAAAGCAATCCCTAACTGAATTCATGCGCCACCGCTGCGTCGGTGCGGCCGTACTGGGTGTTTCTGTTAAAGGTAAACCCGTCGGTGTTTGGGGTTTCGGCCGCATGAAAGGCAGACCTACTAATAACTGGAATCCGGCTTGTGGCGACGATATGCAGGCTCCTCTGGCTCCCTCTGTCGCGGCAGATACCCCCATGCGTATGGGCAGTATCAGCAAGCCTGTTACCTTTGCAATGGTACGCTGGGCGCTTAAACAGACGGCGCGCGATCGGGCCGGTTTAGAACTGACTGACGACCAAATTGAAGGGATGAAATTGTTCGACCCCCAGCATTATCCGCCGCTAATTCCCGGTTTTAACAAGCAATATCCAGTAGCGATTATCCCTGAAAACTTGCACGCCGTATTTTCGGGAAAAATACAATTTCCCGTTCCCGTGAAAGACAGCAAGTGTGCCAATCTTAACTCAGGATTTGCAGACAAACAGTGGCAAAACGTCACCCTCGGACATTTTTTGTCGCACAGATCGGGACTTCAGCGCAGCGCGCCCAGATACGGTGAAGATATAATTGCAAATTTGCCCGTCCTTCGCAATCTCAAAATTCCAGCCGATTTTCATGCACAAGAACAGCTACTTGTCAATGAGTGGGGCAGCAAATCTGTCAGTTTAGCAAAAAATCAACTCGGCATTTCTCCTAGCGCGGGCTATTTTTTGCCAAGTCCTACTTTAACAGAAACTATGCAGGTTTTGGCTGGGCGATGTCTTCAGTATCCTCTCGGTCAATATCACTATTCCAATACCAGTCCCGCATTTCCTACGATTATTTTGGAGCAGCTTATAGCTTCCGGCAGCTATGCTGCTAAAATGGGTAAACCAGCAACTCATCAAGGTTCGGCTTTGGAGGTTTTCTTCAAAACAGAGTTAGGAATTTCTACTGCGGCTGATCGGGGAATTTTCATGACCCAAGGAGTAGAAAATATTGGCGCTCGCGAACCAGAAAAACGCCATTGGAACGGGAAAAGTTATTATGGTCAAGGATGGGATGTGAAGCGTCCGCACTGCATCTGGAAGGGTAGCTTCTGCGATTTTGCTACTTGGCTAAATCCGAAGCCGGGGAGGATAAATTGGTCTTGGAATTTAAGCCAAGTTCCTTTTAGCAGCAGAAACACTGATTTGAGTCCCGGTACTGGTTCCCTAGCTGCAGAAGCTGAAGTTTTCCTCAAATTTATGTCACAATATTGGGTGGGCGGCTATGAAAATAATCCGCGCATCGGAGAAAAGCGAAAGCAGGTTTGGAATCGATATACTGCCCACAACGGAGCGCTAGACGGTACTTATGCTTGGGCAATCCAGTTAGGGGGAAATCGCAATCCGAAAGAGTGGAAATTGCCGCCGCTGGATGATAAAGGTCGCATCCTTGATGATTTTGCTAATTTGAAGATGTATGCGGGTTTATTGCCGGATGGAGTTGATGTTTTTGTGGCTGTGAATCAAAGGGCAGACAAGAAATGTGTTGATGCTAAAGGTTACAATTGTGGGGATGCTTACGGACTTTTGGATAATTTTATTTTGTACGGTGTTTCTCAGGTAAATTGGAATCTGGTTGCACCTCGTGCAGTTAAAAGATAGAAACTATAACTCAATGAAATGTTTTTTCTGTACATTTTAACAGCTAAAAATATTTTTATTAACCTCGTAAAAGGCTTTGGAGGCAGAGTTAATTATAAGCGATGGGATATCCATTCGCAAGCATTGTGCCTCGCACAATGAGGTGATTACTAGACCTCTTGCAAAAGTCTTTTTAATCAAATTTTCGGAGGCTGCTCAAAGCAGTGCTTTGTTCTACAAGTGATTGCCATTCTCCGGCAGCTATTGAAATTAGCTGCGTTAATCTGTGTTAATCTGCCTTAATCTGCGGTTTTATTATCAATCTAGGAACCGCCCGATTAATTTAAACTGATTAAAAATTAGGCTGCGAAAATCCGATGATCCACAATAAGAACCGCAAAAAGTTACCCTTATTGGCAGCGTTCTTAGTCTCGCCATTTATTTCTTGGTTCCTGAGTACGATCGCCCTATTTCTCAGTCTCTGGGTCATCATACCAGCACCCACGATGTTCCTGTACCCTTTGGCGGTGGGAGCACCAGAAATCAGTCCTTGGTTGGTTGGTATCAATACGATCGCCCTTCTGCTGAACTTGCTCAGACGGCATCAAGGCAAAGTCTACATTATTTTACTGATTTGTAACCTGTTCGCCCTCATCCTAGGCCTGCTTCCCCTGATTCAGTTCCCAGCAGCCAATGCAGCGATAGCTACCCAAATGCAAGCTGTTCTAGGGGAAAACTATTTAGCAGCCATTCCTCAAGCTTTACGCGCGCAGCTACGCCCTCAACCGTTTATCCTCGCAGATGCCTTCCGAGGAATTCCCCTCAGAGACGTTAGGATCGATCGGGCTATTGGATTTGCCAACCCTAACGGAGTTTCACTGCAACTAAACCTTTACCGGCCGATGCAAATTGGCAAATATCCGGCGATTATCACACTCTACGGGGGAGCTTGGCAAAGAGGCAATCCCGATTACAATCAGGAATTCAGCCGCTATATGGCCGCCCAAGGCTATTGTGTTGTCGCAATTGATTACCGCCACGCTCCTAAGTATAGATTTCCTGCTCAGCTTGACGACGTACAAGCCGCTCTTTCCTATATCAGAACTCATGCTGGTGATTGGGAAATTGATCTCGATCGCATTGCTCTGATGGGAAGGTCTGCAGGTGCCCATTTAGCAATGCTAACTGCTTATAATTCAAGTGTGATTCCAGTTAGAGCAGTGGTAAATTATTACGGGCCAAATGACCTGATTCGGGGATATAATGACCCACCTTTTCCTGATGCCATAAATGTTCGAGCCGTCTTGCGTGCTTTTCTGGGAGGAACGCCAGACGAACTCAATGAGCTTTACCGTCGGGCTTCTCCCATCAATTATATTAAACCGAATCTTCCCCCTTCTTTACTGGTTTATGCCGGTCGCGACCATATCGTTCAGCCCAAGTTTGGTCGATCGCTCTACGAACGATTGCGAGCCACGGGCGATTCCCTACGGGATAGCTTCGCTTCACGGGCTATTTTGCTCGAAATTCCTTGGGCTGAACACGCCTTTGATGCAGTTTTTAATGGGCCGAGCAATCAATTAGCTTTGTACTACACAGAACGCTTTTTGGCTCATGCTCTGAAGTCTTCGGATTACCAACGAGTTAAATAAAAACTATCAACTTACTCATTTATGCTCAATAAACTGCGGCTATAACAGTTTAATAAGTTCCCAAATCTCGTAAAGATTTCTACGGCAAATTGTCGCACCAACTTTTAGAAGAGTTGCCAGACTTTATTTATCATATAGCAGTTCTTAAGAAAGTGAGGTATGCCCTATGCCCTATGCCCTATGCCCTATGCCCTATGCCCTATGCCCTATGCCCTATGCCCTATGCCCTATGCCCTATGCCCTATGCGAGTACGATCGCCCTTAGTTTGAGCGCCCCGCGTCCTGTTACACTGAAACCCTGCGGTTGTGTGCGCTTGGTGCGATCGACCTTTCTGAAAAAAACCTAAAATTCTGTAGCCTACAATACATTTATTTAGTTAATGATTGTTTAAACTCTCCAATTGTAGATTGTGTACTCTCCATAATTCTCCAAAACCCCTAAACGAGTGCGTTGTTTGCTGGACTGCGATTTATCGATCGTCGAACCGTTAAAAACCATAAGTAGTTTTGACCTGAATTCATCGGAATTGATTTGCACAAAATTTTTGAGCTGACCAGGGTGAAGATTAGTTACGAAATTTGTGCAGTGCAGACATCTATCATGTTGACTCAAATTAGTACAGGCTCTTGTCATCTATTTTATTGCTAATAACCGAAATCCAACCGCATCTCACACTGGATTGTCACGCCCGGTGGACGGCGAACTGATTGAGCCTCGCTCCACCAATCTTGTAGAGCCTGCCAAAAAAGGCATCCTCCCAAAAGTTAGCTTTGACAAAAAATCTTGGTAAATCCAAAATATTCGTCAATCGTTAAACTTTTGCTAACATCTATTTTTTCTCAACTACTCGTCCCGCAATACCAATAAAAATAACCATGAGTGGAAATGAATCTCGCGTTCAAGCAATTTCTCAAATCGTCAACCGCAAATTGATGCCTGGTCGGCCTCCCAAGCGGCTCGAAGATATGTGGGCAACAGACGTTTTTACTCTGAGCAAGATGCAAGAAAGTCTGCCCAAAAGCATTTTCAAATCAGTAAAAAACACCGTTCAAACAGGCCAAAAACTCGATGCTTCCGTAGCTGATGTAGTTGCAGTAGCAATGAAAGATTGGGCTATTTCCAAAGGAGCCCTGTACTACGCCCACGTATTCTACCCGCTAACCAACGGCACCGCCGAAAAGCACGACGGTTTCATCTCAGTGCAAGGCGACGGCTCCGTCATCTCAGAATTTGCAGGCAAAGTTCTAGTACAAGGCGAACCCGATGGCTCCTCATTCCCCAACGGCGGCATTCGCTCGACTGCGGCCGCTCGCGGATATACAGCCTGGGATGTCACCAGCCCTGCTTATGTCATGGAAACAGACAACGGCATGACATTGTGCATTCCTACTGTTTTCATCTCCTGGACAGGTGAAGCCTTAGACAAGAAAACGCCGCTTTTGCGTTCCATTGCCGCCATGAACAAAGCAGCAACCCGAGTGTTAAAGCTATTAGGAAATACCGAAGTTGCTCCAGTAAATTCTAGTTGCGGTTCCGAACAAGAATACTTCCTGGTAGATGCCAATTTCACCAACAACCGCCCCGATTTACTGCTAGCAGGTCGCACCCTGTTTGGCAAACCTCCTGCGAAAGGTCAGCAATTTGACGACCACTATTTTGGAGCGATTCCAGAGCGCGTTCAAGTCTTCATGCAGGAAGTAGAAGAAAGAATGTACCGGCTGGGAATTCCTGCCAAAACCCGCCACAACGAAGTCGCTCCCGGTCAGTTTGAAATTGCACCCGTTTTTGAAGCAGCAAACGTCGCCAGCGACCACCAACAATTAACCATGACAATTCTCCGCAACACAGCGAAGAAACACGGTTTTATGTGTTTGCTGCACGAGAAGCCTTTCGCCGGCATTAACGGTTCTGGCAAACACGTCAACTGGTCGGTCGGCAATGCCACCCAAGGAAACTTATTAGACCCCGGCGATACACCGCACTCGAACATACAATTTCTAGTTTTCTGCGGCGCTGTGATTCGCGGAGTTCATAAATACGGCCCTCTATTGCGCGCGGTAGTTGCTACTGCCAGCAACGACCACCGATTGGGTGCAAATGAGGCTCCGCCAGCAATTATCTCTGTCTATTTGGGTTCCCAATTAGAAGATATCTTCGGGCAAATTAGCCGAGGAGAAGTTAAGGACTCTCAAGGTCGGGGAATTATGAACTTAGGTGTAGAAACACTGCCTACTTTCATGAAGGATGCTGGAGACAGAAACCGGACTTCGCCCTTTGCCTTTACAGGAAACCGATTTGAATTCCGTGCAGTAGGTTCCGGTCAGTCTGTTTCCGGGCCGCTGGTGGCGATGAATACAATTCTTGCAGATTCTTTGGACTGGATTGCTAACAAATTAGAAAGCGATTTGGCTAACGGAACTGAACTGAATGCTGCCATCCAAACCATTCTCAAAGAAGTGATGGACGAGCACGGTGCGGTTGTATTTGGTGGCAACGGCTATTCCGAAGAATGGCACAAAATGGCTGTTGAGGAACGGGGTTTAGCTAACTTGCGGACTACGGCCGATGCTTTACCCGTGTTGAAGGAAGGATACATTGAAGACTTGTTTGAAAAGACAGGTGTTCTGACTCCAATTGAATTGGAAAGCCGTTACGATGTTTATGCTGAGCAGTATTTGCTGGCAATTGAAGTCGAAGCCAAACTGGTAATAAGCATGGCAAAAACCATTATTTACCCCGCAGCGGTGAGGTATTTAGCTGAACTTTCTGGCACGATTTCTAAATTGAAAGAGATTGGGATTGAACTGGAAAAAGAAAGTGCCGAAAAAGTAGCGGTGCTGGTTAAGTCCATGATGGATACTGCGAGCAAATTGAGTGATGCTTTGAGCAAGCACGATTTTGCTTCGACCGAAGACCATATGCAATATGCTTCGCAAACAATTCGTCCTTTGATGGATGAGGTTCGCAAGTATGCGGATGCTCTGGAAGGTGAAGTGGCTGATGATTTGTGGCCACTGCCTACTTATCAAGAAATGCTGTTTGTTAAGTAATAGCAAATTCGGTTAATTGCAGGTTAGATTTGTAAGGACGCGGCAATGCCGTGTCCTTATTTGTTTTTGAGGTTAAATGAGTGTTACGTTAAATCTGCCAAAGGCATTAAATACGAACGAGAGTAAAACTTGTGAAGATTGTTGAGATAAGCTGTTACGCATTTAAATTGGAAATTCGGGACAGGCTAGAAGCCCGTCCCACAAAAGTTTTAGTGATTTTTGGCACACAATTTAAATGTAGAACAGCTTACCGTTCAAGAAATTTATCGCGTAGAAAAAGTAATCGGGTTGCGAAAAGCTATTATGCGAATTCAATCTCTCTTGAAACAAATGACTGTGGCGGCTCTAGCTCTGGTTTTTGCGATCAGTTGCAGTCGATCGACTCCGAACGTAAACTCTTCCCCTGAAGCAAGTACCTCTAGCAGCTTTAGAGTGGCGTTGATCACGACAGGCTCCAAAGACGACAACAGTTGGGCTCAAGCCTGCTTTGAAGGGTTAAACCTAATCAAAGATAAATTTAATGCTCAGGTAGACTTTACTGGCAGTATTGACGGTGAACATAGTGAAGCTGCCCTTCGCAAATATGCCCAGTCAGGCTATAACCTGGTAATTGCAGCCAGTGGTGGCTATATCAAAGCGGCCGAAAAGGTCGCTAAAGAATTTCCGCGAACGAAATTTGCCCTGGTTACAACCTATCCAGGGAATAACAAAAATTTGGGGGCTGTTGCCTTTCGATCGGGTGAGGTGGGGTACCTCACAGGTGCTTTGGCTGCCATGAAGACTAAAAGCAATAAAGTTGGCTATATTGTGGGTGCTGCTTATCCGGTTTACAAAGAAGAAGAAGCTTTGTTTAGGCGGGGAGTGAAGGCAACGAATCCCTCTGTTCAAGCCTCGACAGCTTTTCTCAACTCTTGGATTGATACGGAAAAAGCCACCAAAGTCGCAACGGATATGGTTGCCTCTGGAGTAGATGTTTTGACAATCAACGCGGATGAGGCAGGATTAGCCGCGCTAAAAGCCGTTACGCAAAAGCCAGGAGTCCTTGTGATTGGTTGGGCCAAGGATCAGTACGAACTGGCTCCCGGCAAAGTCCTAACTAGCGTTCTGCAGGACATTCCCAATCTGGTGCTAAATGCGGCCGTATTAACCCAGGAAGGTCGCTGGGAAGGAAAACTTTACAAGTTTGGACTCAAGGAAAAAATCTACGACTTTGCCCCTTTCCGTGGTAGTCTCACGTCTCAGGAAGAGGACACTTTCAAGATTATCCGAGAAGCTGTGACGACTGGCCAAATTGATGTTTCTCCTTAGTGCGCGCATTAATTGATTTACCAATATTGATTCTAAGTCCGATGCAAAATCAACGCAACGATCGCGCTCTTCCGATTGCCAAAAGCTCCCCTTCACTTCTCTGGCAACGCTTCTTTTCTATTGCAAATCAGCTCCGCTATGGTTTGATATTTTTGGTTCTCCTGAGCTTACTGCCCACAGGTGGTTTGCTGATCTACCTCAGCTTTCAGGCGCAGATCCAGCAATCGCGATCGCTCCAAGAAGAGCGTAGTCAGACAGCAGCAGGGCAGATTGATAATTATTTAGATGACTTGAAACGAAAACTGAGCTATTTAGCTAGGGTCAAAGGACTCACAAACTTTCAACCTCAAGTGCAGCAGAGCCTGTTGGAAGGATTGATTCGTCATCATGATGCTTATGAAGCCGTTGCCATTTTGAACCGGAAGGGACAAGTTGTCACGTCAGTTTCACCCTACGAACCGCTCAAGTTAGAAAATCCAGCCAATTCGCCACTGTTTATTCGTGCCTTCAAACAACAGGAAGATTATGTCAGTCCTGTAGAAATTAATCCTCAAACAAACCAACCAACCACCATTCTGGCGGTTCCGATTCGGAATGAGCGAGATGAGGTGGATGGGGTGCTATTAGCAGAGATAAATCTCAACTTTCTCTGGTTTGTTGTTTCCCAAATCGAGGTTGGCAAGACGGGTTATGTCTATGTAGTCGATGAGCGTAATTTTGTGATTGCTCAAAAGGGTAGTAAGCCAGAAACCTTTCAACTTCAAGATCTTTCTAAGCGCCCCTTCTTTCAATTCTTGAAAGCCTCCGAAAATACTAAGCACCTTAACGTTTATCAGGGTCTAAAGCAGGTAGAAGTATTGGGAGCCAGTGCCTTAGTTCGGAGTGTGAATTGGAATGTGGTTGTAGAACTGCCAACGGCTGAGGCTTATGCTCCCGTTTACCAAATGCTCTCAATTATGGGAGGCTCATTGATGGTGGTGACGATCGTCGCTGTTGGCATTGGGTATCTATTTATTCGGCAAATTGTGGTGCCGCTACAGCACTTAACCACGGCAGCTACTGAACTCAGTGCGGGGCAATTAGAGACGCGGGTCAACATCGACAGCCAAAACGAACTGGGGACATTGGCGATCGCCTTTAACACTATGGCAACCCAGTTAGAGGAACTGATTACAGCAGTTGAAGTGGAACGCAATTTTGTTTCAGCAATTCTTGAAATTGCAGGTGCCCTGGTAGTTGTGCTCGACCCGCAGGGACAAATCGTTCGCTTTAACCGAGCTTGCGAACAAATGACTCATTACTCATTTAGTGAAGTAAAAGGGCGCTACATTTGGGACTTGTTCCCGAACTCAGACTTAGCAGGACAAGCCAAAACTACTTTTGAGTCTTTACAATCTGGTAATTTTCCCCAGCAGTATGAAGGCAGTTGGGTGAGCAAAGATCAACAACTCAGACTCATTGCCTGGTCAGATACTGCTTTACTGGATAATGAAGGTGAAATTGAGTACATCATCAAAACAGGGATTGACATTACGGAACGGAAACAGGTAGAAGAAGAACTCAAAGCGTCGGAACAGCGACTATCTTTTCTATTCCGCCAAACTTCACTGGCAGTTGTGGAATGGGATTTAAACTTTAAAGTCACTGCCTGGAATCCAGCGGCAGAGCAGATTTTTGGTTACACGGCGAAAGAGGCGATCGGACACCATGTCACAGAATTAATTGTGCCTGCGTCTGCCCGAAAGGTCGTCGATCGAGTTATGAACGAGTTGTTGGTTCAGGTTGGAGGAATCTACAGTGTCAACGAAAATATTACCAGAGACGGCAAAACCATTATTTGCGAATGGTTCAATACGCCTTTAGTAGGGGATGCTGGAAAGATTGTTGGAGTTGCATCCTTGGCACTGGATATTACTGAGCGCAAGCAAGCCGAAGCTGCATTAAGGCAAGCAAAAGAGGAAGCGGAGGTTGCACTCAAAACCTTGCAGCAAACTCAGGCACAGCTTATTCAGGCAGAGAAAATGTCAGGTTTGGGGCAACTGGTTGCTGGTGTTGCTCACGAAATTAATAATCCAGTCAACTTTATCTATGGCAACCTGAGCCATACTGCCGACTACACGCAAATTTTACTAAAGTTGATTCAGCTTTACCAGCAAACCTATCCAACTAATGCCCAAATTGAGGAAAAAATTGAAGAGTTCGAGCTGGACTTCATTAGTGAAGATTTGCCCAAAATCCTGACTTCAATGAAGGTAGGAGCCGATCGCATTCGTCAAATTGTCCTGTCGCTAAGAAACTTCTCGCGGCTGGATGAGGCCCAAATGAAGCCTGTTGATATCCACGAGGGAATTGACAGCACATTGATGATTTTGCAAAATCGACTGAAGGCAAATCCGGCTCATCCTGCTATTGAAATTGTTAAAGAGTACGGCGACTTACCGCGAGTAGAGTGCTATGCCGGACAGTTGAACCAAGTCTTTATGAATATTCTGGCAAATGCGATCGATGCTTTAGAAAACTACGACAATCAGCGTTATACAAAAGACATCCAAAAGAATCCCAGTCGCATCACTATTCGGACTAAGCTAGTCACAAAAGAAACTCATTCTGGTTATTCAAAAAATGTGGTAATTCAAGTTCAAGACAATGGGCCTGGGATGACGGAAACTGTTAGACAACAGGCGTTCAATCCCTTCTTCACTACAAAACCCACTGGTAAAGGAACTGGATTAGGACTATCCATCAGCTATCAAATTGTAGTTGATAAGCACGGTGGCTTACTCCAGTGCTTCTCTCAACCAGCTCAAGGAACAGAGTTCCTAATT
This sequence comes from Microcoleus sp. B6-A1, assembly GCF_036705085.1. Taxonomy (NCBI): domain Bacteria; kingdom Bacillati; phylum Cyanobacteriota; class Cyanophyceae; order Oscillatoriales; family Microcoleaceae; genus Microcoleus; species Microcoleus sp. B6-A1. The sequence goes on along the minus strand of NZ_JAUBTU010000045.1, from coordinate 36,376 downwards.
GAAATTCCTGTGTTGCAAAGCGGTGCTGTAGCACTCGTTGGTAATTGACACTCCTGGGCCTGAAGGCATGAGGATTCTTCGATCTACGAGCTGACTTGCTCTAATTGGATTTCTCCAACCAAAGTAGAGGTCAATTCTCCCGAAGCGTTGTTTGCATCTAGTGCAAAGGTTCCGGTATGCCCTACCGTACCCAATCCCCGACTTAGGATATTTCTCGCGGCGTTGAAATCTCTATCTAGCAAACATCCACACTTACAAACATGAGTCCTTGTAGATAGAGTCTTTTTGACAATTTCACCGCAACTAGAGCATTCTTGACTGGTATATTGCGGATTTACCGCAACTGTTACACGCTCGAATACTTTTCCCAAATATTCGAGCCAGACACGGAATTGATACCAAGATGCGTCGTTAATAGACTTAGCAAGACAGTGATTCTGCACCATATTCTTAATTCTCAAATCTTCGTAGGCTATCAAGTCGTTTGACTGAATTACGCACCTTGCCAACTTCACGGCATGGTCTTTACGTTGCCTGCTTATTTTGAGATGGCGCTTGCCGAGAATCTGTCGAGCTTTGCCTCTGTTTTTTGAACCTTTAACTTTCCTAGATACTCGACGATGACTGCGTTTGAGAATGCGTTCGCCTTTTCTCAGGAATCTAGGGTTTTCAACCGTGACTCCATTTGAATCAGTATAGTATTCTTTCAGTCCAACATCTAATCCAATTGTGCTACCAGTTGGCTCTGTGTTTTCCTTTCGGCTGACATCAATACAGAACTGGACGTACACACCATCAGCACGTTTAACCAATCGAACCCGTTTAATTTGGCTAATTTGGTAAAAATGCAGGTCGCGTGTACCTTTGAGTTTAAGTTTGCCAATTCCTTTTTTGTCAGTGAAAGTTATCGATTTTCTGTCATCTGCAAGCTTCCATCCAGTTGACTTGTACTCAACCGAACGGCAGTCTCGCTGGAATTGCGGATACCCTTTTTTACCAGGAATCTTTTTCTTGCAGTTTTCGTAGAATCGAGAGATAGCTGCCCAAGCGCGTTCAGCACTCGACTGCCTTGCCTGGGAGTTGAGTTCATCAGCAAACGGAAACGTAGCTGCCAGTACAGCACAGTATTTATTCAAGTCGTATTTGTTCTTTTTAGGATTGTCCATCCAATAGCGCAAACAGCTATTGCGGACAAACTGAGCGGTACGAATTGCTTCATCTACTGCCTTGAACTGGCTTGATTTTCCGTAAGATTTAAACTCAAAAACTAGCATTGCTCTACCTCCAGTCTTATGCTACCGCAGTCGGCACAAAACGGAGATATGTGCAATGAAAAGTTACAATTCAAGCCGTCCTAGAAGGACGGGGTTTTTAACCCAGTTTTTCGATAAAGAGTGGGAAATTATCGAGCCCTTACTGCCTCAGAAGAAGAAAACTTGAGCTCCACTCTAGACAAAGTGACAAATTTTATGCGGGCATATTTTATCAACTCAAGAATGGTTGCGATGGGGAGCCTCTCATATTTGTAACCACACTTCTTCTGGCTCCTTCCTTCTTCCTCGTGCCTTCTGCCTCACAACTCCAATTTCTAGCTTGCTGGACTACACAAGTGAGATGCTCCGCCGCGATGTAATCCGCCACCTGCTTACGATTCCATTAAGAAACGAAAAGCTATGGATACTCAAGTGAGGAACAGTGCTATCGTTGATCATATACAGGTAGTCAAGACAAGAGCACAGATTCCTAAAGTGTCGCAGGTAGGATAGTTGTGCGCTTATGTAACTCCTATCAAAAAGGGAATTTTTGTGTTTTTATGGAAAAAATTCAAGAGTTACAATTATCCAAATGCCCAACGGGAATTCAGGGACTCGATGAAATCACCGATGGAGGCTTGCCCCAAGGCCGACCAACTTTAATCTGTGGTTCTGCAGGTTGCGGTAAGACCTTATTTGGTGTGGAGTTTCTCGTACGCGGATCAACGCGGTACGGAGAACCAGGCGTTTTAGTCACCTTTGAAGAAACTGCGTCAGAAATTACCAAAAACGTCGCCTCTTTAGGGTGGAATTTAAATCAGTTAATTGCTGAGGGGAAAATATTAATAGATCATATTTATATTGAACCCAGCGAAATTGAGGAAACAGGAGAATATGACCTAGAAGCCCTATTTCTTCGTCTAGGGTATGCGATCAAAAAAATTGGCGCTAAACGGGTGCTTTTAGACACGATTGAAGTCTTGTTTGCTGGTTTAGCCAATTCCAACATTGTCCGAGCAGAAATACGCCGTTTATTTCATTGGTTAAAAGACCAAGGTGTGACAGCCGTGATCACAGGGGAGCGAGGAGATAACACCTTAACCCGTCAAGGTTTAGAAGAATACGTTTCGGATTGTGTGATCAAATTAGATCAAAAAACCTTTGAAGACATCGCCACAAGAACCCTTCAAGTTGTCAAGTATCGCGGCTCTCGTCATAGTAATAATGAATATCCTTTTTTAATTGAAGAAAATGGCATTTCGGTCTTACCCGTTACTTCCTTAAAATTAGACCATGTGGTTTCTAATGAGCGAGTCTCAACGGGCATCGCCGAACTTGATGAAATGTTTGGTGGCCAAGGCTATTATCGGGGTAGCAGTATTCTAGTCACAGGCAGGGCTGGAACGGGCAAAACGACTCTTGCAAATTATTTTGCCCATGCAAGCTGTTTGAGGGGCGAACGGTGTTTATATCTCGCCACTGAAGAATCGCCCCAACAAATTATCCGCAATTTAAGGTCGATTGGTCTTGACTTAGCCCCTTATGTAGAGCAGGGATTACTCCAATTTGATGCGGTACGTCCCACCAATTACAATTTAGAAATGCGTTTGTTTAAAATCCATCGCTGGGTACAAGAATTTCAACCAAGGACAATCATCATTGATCCGATGAGTAATCTCGTCTTGAGTGGGAGTTTGATGCAAACAAAAAACTTTTTCATGCGTTTAATTGACTATTTAAAGAGTAAGCAAATAACCGTTTTTATGACCAACTTAACGGCTGGTGATGCTGACCATGACCACGAACAGACAGAAGTGGGTGTTTCCTCTCTGATGGATACTTGGTTAGAGCTCCAAACGCTCAAGGTGAATGGGGAGCGCAATCGCATTATCTATGCCCTCAAATCTCGCGGCATGATGCACTCAAATCAAGTACGGGAATTTATCGTCACCAATGAAGGTGTAAAGTTGGTCGAGGTTTACTTGGGAGATGGCAAGGTATTAACAGGAACGGAAAGAGTCAATCAAGAACTAAAGGAAAAATCTGCCGCTAAAAAACGCCGACAGAATTTTGAACTAAAAAAACGTGAGTATGAACAAGAGAAAAAACTCGTACAAGCTCAGATAAATGATCTACAAATGCAATTGCTCAATCGAGAGGCGGAGTTAGATTGGCTGCTTGAAGAAGAACAAGAGGAAGAAAAAGCGGTGCAGGAGAATCGAACCTTTATGGCAAGGTTACGTCATCTTAATCGCTAAAACCTATCTATAAGGAGAAAAAACATGACAATTCATTTAACAGATAATTCCTCAGATCCAACTAACACAAAAGGGTCAGAGATTTGGCAAATGCGATTATATGTGGCGGGACAAACACCTAAATCTTTGGTGGCTTTTGCCAATTTGAAGAAGATATGTGAGGAATATCTTCAGGGTCAATATAACATTGAAATTATTGACTTAAGTCAACAGCCGCAGCTAGCCATAGAACATAGCATCGTTGCTATACCGACTCTCGTGAGACAATTGCCAGAACCGATTAAAAAGATTATTGGTGATTTATCAAATACTGAAAAAGTTCTGGTAGGACTGCAAATTCTTCGTCAAGTCGATGAACAATAACCCATTAAACCCATTAAGATATAGGTACTAACAATGATTGACTCCGAAGAGGTTAAACCAACAACCACAGAACTTTTTGAAGAGTCTCTTTCTTCATCAAAGGAAGAGCCTTATATCTTACGTCTTTATATTTCAGGTACAACGATTCAATCGGTGACGGCGTTGCAAAACATCAAAAAGATTTGTGAGGAACATCTCCAAGGGCGTTATGAGTTAGAAGTTATTGATATTTATCAACAGACAGAAGCTGTTATTTCGGAGAACATTGTGGCTGTTCCCACCTTGATAAAAAAGTTACCTCTGCCCTTACAAAAGATGATTGGCAATTTATCGAATACAGAAAAAGTCTTACTTGGTCTTAATCTAGTGCCGAAAAAAAATATAATTGGAGAGGGAAACAATGAAGGATTCTCTGACCCCTATTGAAAAAATGAGCCAAGAAGTCGCAACCCTAAATCGGGAATTGGCCCAGGTGCAGGAACGCCTAAATGTAGCGGAAGAAACGTTGCAGGCGATTCGTTGTGGGGAAGTTGATGCTGTTGTTGTTTCTACTCCGCGAGGAGATCGAGTTTTTACGCTTCAGGGGGCAGATTATGTTTATCAGTGTTTAGTGGAACAAATGGGCGAAGGAGCGGCTACCGTATCTTCTGAAGGTTTGATTTTGTACTGTAATAAGCGACTCTCAGAACTATTAAATTTTCCTTTAAAAAATCTGATAGGCTCTCAGTTAGAAACCTTTATTAGCCCCAAGGATAAAAAAGCATTTTTACTATTTTTGCAGCAGGTTCAGACCGATGGAACTTTCACTAGAGAATTATCTTTGCTCACAGCAACGGGAAATAAGGAAGTACCTGTTAAATTATCGTTGAAACAACTTCAGATAGATGAGATTTTAGTGAATAGTATTATTGTTACTGATATTACAGAATCTAAAATAAAAGAAGCTGCGAAAATCAGTCAGATTCTCAACAGCGCGATCGCAGTTATTAAAAATTTTCGTCTTTGGACTGATGGTACTTTAGAGATTGATTCTTGGACAGGCGGAACTCAACAGATTTTGGGCTATAGCTTAGAAGCTGTGCAAGCAGATTCTGCCTTATTCATAGCGAATATATTGCCCGAAGATCGAGACAAAACGATCGCCTCATTGATCGAAAATATTCAAGCAGGGCGATCGGGTATTATCGAATATCAGTTTTTGCATGGCGATCGCAGGATTCGATGGCTTGCCTCCAACTATGTTGCTGAATGGGATAAAGAACAAGATTGTTGGGTGGGCATAGAAATTATTACGGATATTACCCAACGTAAAGAAACAGAGCAAAAAATTGCCGAACAAGCAGCCTTAATTGATATTGCTAGTGATGCCATTTTTGTAAAGGATTTAGACGATCATATTTTATTTTGGAATAAAGGAGCTGAACGTTTATATGGTTGGGCAGAAGCCGAAGTTATAGGGCAGAAAACTCAAACCTTATTTAATCAACCCTGTAAACTAACTGAGCCGATCCAAATCACTACCGAGCAAGGCAGTTGGCAGGGGGAAATAGAGCAACTTACTAAAATCGGTAATAATATAATCGTAGAAAGTCGTAAAACACTGATACACAATAAATTTTCCCAATCCCGCTCTATCCTCGTTGTTAATAGTGATATTACTGAAAAAAAACTACTTGAAAAACAGTTTTATCATGCCCAGCGATTAGAGAGTTTAGGAACGTTGGCAAGTGGAATTGCCCATGATTTAAATAACATTCTCACCCCGATTTTGGGAGCTAGTCAACTGCTTCCTCTCAAAATTACCAATATGAATGAACCGACACAAAGACTGTTAAAACTCCTTTCGGGTAGTGCTAAACGTGGGGTTGATTTGGTCAAGCAAATTCTTTTTTTTAGTCGAACAACGGATGGTGAATATGCAATATTACAACTAGGCTATTTGCTCCTCGAAGTAATCGGTGTTGTTCAACACACATTTCCCAAATCAATAACTATTTCGACTAAAATTCCCGCAATGGAACTATGGACAATATCGGGTGATGCTACCCAGCTACACCAAGTATTTATGAATTTGATGATTAACGCTAAGGATGCCATGTCATCAGGAGGAACTTTGAGCATCTCTGCCGAAAATCGCTCCTTTGATGAAGATGATGCCCTGCTGAATGTGGAAGCAAAAGTAGGCTGTTATGTGGCTGTGACGGTGGCTGATACAGGAATTGGTATTCCGCCCGAATTGTTAAACCGAATTTTTGACCCCTTTTTCACTACCAAGGAAGTTGGGAAAGGAACAGGGCTAGGATTATCCACAGTAAGGGGGATTGTCAAAAATCATGGCGGTTTTGTTAAGGTTTATAGCGAGTTGGGTAAGGGTACGGAATTTCGGGTTTTCTTTCCAGCTATAGAGGGAGAAGTGAGCCTCACAACGATAGAGCAAGCAATGCCTAGAGGTAAGCGGGAGTTGATTTTAATTGTTGATGATGAAGCCTCTATTCGAGAGATAACACAGACTTCTCTAGAAAACTATAACTACAGAACAATACTCGCTAGTGATGGGCTTGAAGCCCTCGCTGTCTATAGGGAAAATCAACAGGAAATTAGTGTGGTTTTAATGGATATGATGATGCCCAACCTAGATGGTGTTTCCGCAATGCGCGCGTTGCAAGAAATTAATCCTGGGGTGAAGATCATTGCGACTAGCGGACTATTTGCTAACAAAAAGCTGGCATTAGATGCTAATGTCAAAACATTTTTGTTAAAACCTTACACGATCGCACAGTTATTACAAATGTTAGCGGAGATACTGCCGGCAGAGGAGAATAAAGCAAATCGCATCCCGCCCCGTACCTCTCAAGAGTCTTCTTCACTGCCGAGGGTTGAATTGTCTAGAGATGCTGTAGCAATGATGCCCCGCGAATGGTTACAGAAAATGTATGATGCGGCGTACTATTGTGATGGGGATCTCATGCTGCAATTAATTGAACAACTACCTACTTCTCAAGTGGCGATCGCGAAGGCTCTCAAAGATTTAACGCTGAGTTTTAAAACGGATATCATTATGGAATTAACTGATTTATCTAAATTAGGACTTACGAAAGATCCCTAGGAAGAGAAGGATATTAAAGTTGCTGAATAAAAAGTATTACGGGTAAAACAATTGGGACGATCGATTGACCATAATATCCCGGCCGGGGCGGGTTTTTGAGATTGTCAATTATTGGCAGATATGGTTGGCTCACGGGCCCCTACCTGATTTCGGGTAATCGAGGGGACAGGATATTACGGGTAAAACAATTGGGACGATCGACCTTTGTGTTTCTCAATCAGTCGATCGCCCAGACTCAAATTCCCTCAATCATATCGTTTCCGGTTGCATTGGAATGATTAAACCGCAGAGAACGCAGAGAACGCAGAGTTCGAGAACAGAGAGATGAATACAGGACGATGAAGGGCGGATTTGATATCAAACGATTTTCTCGCTAGAAAGTTCCCCACTAGCAGGAGGCTCTACCGTATCGCCAAAGGCAACCCGCAGAAAAGGCGGCGCTAAAAATGTCGTCAGAATCACCATGATAATAATCGAGACTTCTAACGGTTTATCCAAAATCCCACTCGCGGAACCGATGCCGGCAAAAACTAACCCGACTTCGCCCCGAGGAATCATCCCCACTCCGATCGCCAATCGATTGATTCCCGGCAGACCAAACACCACCCAACCAGTCACCAGCTTGCCAAAAATCGCAACCACAATCAAAAATACGGCAATCAAAAGACCAGCCCGATTATCCGGCACTGTTGGGTTCAAAACCCCCAAATCCGCCCGAGCTCCCACAGTTACAAAAAAGATGGGTACAAATAAATCGGCGATGGGTTTCACCAATTCATCCAACTCCTCGCGGGCATCGCTTTCATCCAATACCAAACCAGCCGCAAACGCACCCAAAATCGCTTCGAGATGAATTGCATTGCCCAGAAACGCCATGAAGAAAGCAAAGATAAATGCTGGGATGACTATATTGCCGCGAGTTTTGAGTGTGTCTACGATGGCAGAAAAGCTTTTGTTAAACACACCGCCCAATAGAATCGAACCAAGCAGAAAGGCAGTTGCACTGACAATCAAATAGATGACATTAACAACATCAATCTCACCAGTTTTCGCTAAACTGGCAACAACAGCTAGGACAATAATTCCTAGCACATCATCAATCACCGCTGCACCAACAATGATTTGACCTTCTTTAGATTTGAGTTGTCCTAATTCCGACAAAACTTTGGAGGTAATTCCGATGCTGGTTGCCGTCAAAGCAGCCCCTGCAAAAATCGCCGGAATCGCCGCCGTGTGGAAAATGATCATCAAGCCCGCAGTACCGGCGGCAAAGGGAACTGCCACGCCGACACAAGCGACAACGACAGCTTGAACCCCCACTTCCTTGAGTTGTCTGATATCCGACTCTAAGCCAATTTCAAACAGCAGAATAATTACGCCCAATTCAGCCAGCACTGAAATGACTTCACTCTGGGATTCAAACACACTGGTGAGGGCGGCAGGAGACAGATGATTAATCGATTGCAGAACTGTCATAATCCCTGAGTTGGATGCTGACAGCCCTGCTTCGGGAAAAATGACTAGGTGTAAAGCAGATACCCCAACAATTACCCCTGCTACAAGTTCACCCAAAACCGGCGGAAAATCGAAGTTTCTAGCCGCTTCTGCGCCTAATTTACTGGCGATATAAATCACTACCAAAGTGAGCAAAACTCCGCTGAGGACGATCGGCGAATTTTCTGCCTCGACTGTTGCTAACAAAGGTATGGGGGCAACTAGAGAAGCCATCCCAGAACTTAAAGCTGTAATTGTATGGTTTAAAAACATGGGTACGATGATGGTAAGAAAGACGATTCTACGGTGACTGTTGACTGTTGACTGATGACTGTTGACTGTTGACTAATGACTAATGACTGTTGACTGTTGACTGATGACTGATGACTAATGACTGTTGACTGATGACTAATGACTAATGACTGATGACTGTGAGTCGGAAAATTGATAACTGTTACATATTGGGTAGCCAGTTAACTCGACATGACTATCAAGCAAAACTTGAAGAACCCAAATCTGGCGGTACATCCTGCCACCGCCCTTGCCCGACTGCTTGAATTGCTTCTTTTAGCAAGATATCGCCGGTATAAATTGCCCTACCGACGATCGCACTTTTGACACCAATTGGTTCCAAAGCCAGCAAACTCAACAAATCGGCGATCGAACTAACGCCGCCGGAAGCAATCACCGGAATCGAAATAGCGTTAGCAATTTCGCGCAAAGAGTCCAAATTCGGCCCTTCCATAGTACCGTCGCGGTGAATGTCGGTGTATATAATTTCAGCCGCCCCTAACTCGGCCATTTTTTGCGCCAATTCTGCCGCTAAAACTTCCGAAGTTTCTAGCCAGCCTCTAGTAGCAACTTTACCATTTCTGGCATCGATGCCAACCAGAATTCGATCGGGAAATTCGGCGCACAATTCGCCGACTAATTGCGGTTGTTCGACGGCGACAGTGCCGAGAATGACGCGCCGGACGCCTAAATTGAGGATAGCAGCAACAGAAGCGCGATCGCGCATTCCCCCACCTACTTGACAGGGAACGTCTACGGATCGGACGATCGCTTCAATGGCTGCTTGGTTGACTGGATGACCTGCTTTGGCGCCGTCGAGGTCTACTAAATGCAGCATGGTTGCGCCTTCATTTACCCACTGTCTGGCTACTTCGACGGGGTTGTCGTTAAAAGTTTGAGACTTCGCGTAGTCTCCCTGATATAATCTGACGCATTTTCCATCCAATAAGTCGATCGCTGGAATTACATTCATAATTTTTCCTCAAATTGCTAATTATACCAGCTAAAAAAAAGAATGCAACTTTAGGGAAGATTCCCACCCATACATAATCATTCATTATAAATTTTATAACCTAAAGTAAAGAGAGTCTTACGATTGCCTAGTACCATTTATTTGTGACATTCGCAACCGCTATTAAGATGAAACATAATCGCCGAAGAAAGCGTAGACCATAAAGGAGTATTGATATCAGCTTTTTGCAAAGCTTCTGCCGTCCAGTCGTTGCAAGTTCTCAAAACATAGTAACTACCTTTTGCTTCATAAAAACTGTCGCTTTTGTCGTAGCCGTAGCTAATTTTAATTTTATTACCGGCTGCGTCTAATTGGAATGAATTTTTAATAAAATTTACCAGCCTCAGATAATTTTCCCCACTAATTTTCACACATTTGGTTTCTAGATTTCGGGGGATGACCCGATAACTTTGAACGTGTACGGTAGACGGAGTAGGGAGAAATAGCGCCTTGAAAGCTGTAACTGGGTTGACGATTGCTGAGGTGGAAGTTTCCAGCATAAAAGCTCTATCTCCCCAGCCAAAAGACAAATATTTATAATCAGAAGTGGCATCCCGCCCTATTTCTGTTAGCGGTAAAAATTGATTCCAGTCAAAATATTCATTTTTAACTGGAACAATGATTTCGGTGTGGATGCCTTGGTCGGAAATGTATAGAGAGATTGTGCAATCTGCTTGCGAGTAATTTCCCCACTTTCTGGGAGTGAGATAGCCAATTGTTAGGAAAGCGCTCAAAGATAAGATGACAATTCCTAAGCGCTGTATGCTTTTTCTCATTTTAACCGTAGGTTTCAAATTATGCCTTCGGAGGGCGGGCGCTGCATCTTTGTGGGAAAGAATTCTTGCAAAGCCGAATTGCGCTGTTCGGGGGTTTCCCTCGCCCAATTCGACAAACTTTCGTAGAAAAAGAACGACACGCCAGCGAAATCTCTTTTTCGCACTTCTTGCACTTGTTCTTGAATTTGTTTGAGGGGAACAGAATTATTTTTAAGACCAGTTAAAATGCCGATCGCAGTTGGAATGTTAAGTTTAGCCAGTTTAACTTCTTCCCGTTCCAGTTCGGCACTAAAACGCTTGATATCGCTGCGATAAACCTGCAACACAATTTCTTGGATGTAGCCGCGTCTTTCCCAGGTAAACCAGTCTTGTAGGTGGGCGGGTAAAGAAAAGTGAAAAGGGTTTGGAGATAAGCTGACAATACATTTTTCTTTGCGGGATTTGATGGCGCGGGAAACTCTGCCCACGAAGTCGTTGATTTTGTCAGCGCGCCAGCGCACCCAAAAGGTTTCGCGGGGGTCGTTGGAGGGAGGACTTTTGATTTGTTCCTGATACATTGACACTGTTAATGGCTCGTAGCCAAATTCTACTGGCAAGCCGAAATGGTCGTCAAATTGAATGCCATCTATATCATAATTATCGACAATTTCTAGGATTAAATCTAAGATAAATTGCTGAACTTCGGGATGAAAGGGATTCAGCCAAACTCGATCATGTTTGCCTTCTTTCCAAATAGTTGAACCGTCGCGCCGCTGCGCCAGCCAGTCGGGGTGAAGTGTGGCTAATTCTGATTCTGCTGGAGCCATGAAACCAAACTCAAACCAGGGGATTACTGCTATACCTTTTTGGCGGGATTGTGCTATAATTTCTTTGAGGATGTCTCGGTCTTTCAATCCGGGGGATGGGTCGATCGACTGTCCGAATACTCGTTGGGCGGCAGCGCTGGGATAAAGCGTATAGCCTCCTTGCCAAACCGTGGGATAGATGGTATTAAAATTAAGTTTGTCCAGTCGATTTACAGCGTCAATGATGTTGTTGCGGGAGAAAATAACCTCGCTGTCAATGTTCGTCAGCCAGACGCCGCGCAATTCGGTTGTTGGGGTTTTGAGCGGGGTTTGAGCCAAGAGACGCGGGGATAAAATCGCGGAGGAGGTAAGGGCGATCGTAAAAACAACTATTAAAGCCAGTATCCGCTGCCATTTGTGTACTTTAATCATCAATTTGTCGCAAATATGATTATTTTTAGACTGATATTTTACCGTATAATTAGCTTGTTAGGGTGCTTCAGCGAAGGTTATTTTATTAAAAGTCACTCGAACATTTCCTGACGCACCTAATATTTTTGATATTATTGGGGGTCAACGATGTTACCCATAAATAATATTGTTCCTGTAGTATTGTCTCGAATGGCACAAAAGAATGGACGGTTGACATTCATTTCAAAAGCCGGCATAGATCTCGTCATCTCTATTACAGTCACGGCTGCTGCTTCTGTACCTTCTTCGTTAACTTCGACAAATGTCTTGTGTTTTACCGATTCTACTGCTACTTGGCTATCAGTCATCGGGGAAAAGTCTGTTTTCAATCCACCGAAAAATTCTGCCATTCCCAAAGCTATAAGTGTGTCTTTCAGTTGAACTTCATACTCCATTTTGAAGCGCGGTATTTCAATCATTCCACTTTTAACTCTAAATTCTTGCATCCATTTATCCCAGTTTTCTGGTGTTAATTGCTGCGAGAAAGTTGCCAAATTGGTATGGGAGTTTGGCAAGAAAATATACATACTCAGAGCGCCTTTTTTGCCGTAAGGTAAACTGACTGCTTGAAAAGTGTCTGTTTCGTAGCACCGATAAGAGCCCATCTGGGACATCATTGGATGCTGTTTGGAACTGCTGTCTGTTAAATAAAAAGTTTTGTTGGCAGTGTGAGATTTATCAAAGGGCGTTTCCCAGTTGCCTTTGAAATAGATGGCGTTAATCAAAAACAAAAGTGTATTAGGGTTGATTTTAGTGACTATTTTATCAATTTTTCCGTGAGTTTTTTCGCTCACCCAGTTGTTAATGATGCTGAGAGCTTCTTGCGGACTCTCAAAGTCTATTTCGGTAAGATTGGCTTGGTAGTATTGTTGATTTATTTGCAAAAATTCGGGTTTTAATGAGAAGCCTTGTCTGACCAAAAGCGCGTTGGCAATTGATACTTGAACCTTGGGGTCATCTTTTTGCAAACTCTTTTGCAAATTGTGATTGGCTGCGTTGATTGCTTTTGGACTCATTTTCGTTAATTCGAGAGCTTTTGTCATTTCTTGTTTGGTTTCTCCGCTGACTCCGTTGTATGCCATTGACAGTGCGAGGGCGACAGAAGTAGGGGAAATAAAGATATTTTGATTCGGCTCTTGTTTGGTGAGGGTGTTGAACAAGTTAAAGCCAAATTGGGTATTAGCTGCAACAAGTCTGGCGTCTACATTTATCTGGTTGTTAGGGGGTGTCATGGCTAGAAGTTCTAAGTGATTGGGATGTGGGAGGTTGATTGCGTTAATTTTTAGTTGCCGCGCTAATTATGTGATTCAACCGGACATGATATCATATTCTATTGGTTGTTTTTTTAAGAATAACCTTGCAGGTTCATGACTTTTCGATAGTGGGCTTCTATTTCACTTACTGTTTGCGATTGACGCTTGCTAGTCCACTCGCTGCGATCGAATAATTCCCGCCTCAAAGCATCAACATCGATCGTTTTCACCTTACCTTCGGCGACAATTTGCTTGCCGTTTACCCAAACGCCGTCTACCGCATTAGTCGGGCGTCCCAAAATCAGCAAGCCGATCGGATCGGTGCGCGGCAGCAATGATAAACTGGTTAAATCATACAGCACAAAATCGGCTTTTTTACCGACTGTAAGCGAACCCATTTCATCGGCGAGATTCAAGCCTTTTGCTCCTCCCAAGGATGCCATTTCTACAGACTGGCGCGGTGTAATCCATTGGCGGTAATCCAAATCCGTGATATTGTGCAAAATCGAACCAATTTTAATCGCTTCCAGCAAATCTTGAGAGTCATTGCTAGCAGCGCCGTCGCAGCCAAAAGATACGTTGACTCCCGCTTGCCGGTATTTCAAAATCGGTGCAATCCCGCTTCCCAAGCGCAAGTTACTGAGGGGATTGTGTACAACAGTCGCTCCCGTTTCTGCCATAATTGCAATGTCGGAATCGTCCAGCCAAACGCAGTGCGCTAAAGAAGTTCGGGGACTCAAATAACCAATTTTTTGCAGGTGTTCGACAGCGCTACAGCCGTATTTTTCGTGAGCTAACTGTTTTTGAGCGGGGGTTTCCAAGAGGTGGGCGTGCCGACAAAGATTGTAGCGATCGCTCAATTCGATGCAGCCTTCAAACAAAGCATCGGAACACAGTTGAATTCCCGTCGGCGCCAACAACATATTAACACCTTTTTCGGGATTGTGAAACTGTTTTATGGCTGTTTCCATTAATTCCAAAGTGGCCTTAGTCGATCGAATGTAAGCCGCGTGTTCGATACCGCTATCGCCCGCAGGCATTCCCGCCGTCAGGGATTCATCTTGAATTAATGGCCCGATAAAAGCGCGGATACCGATTTCTTGATAAGCGCGAACTGCGGCGGCGATCGTCTCTAATTCTTGCCCCGGAATCAAAACTAAATGATCGACTACGCTTGTACCGCCTGACAGCAATGTTTCTACCGCAGTTCCCAAGGCACTCAAGTAAACTTGTTCGGGATCGAGAGGTGTAAAATCGTACAATTCGGCAATCCACAACTCTAGGGGCAGAGGGGGAATAATGCCCCGTTGCCACATTTCTGAAGAGTGAGTGTGGGCGTTGACAAAACCGGGCAGCAGCAGCTTATTTTTGCCCTCGATAACTGTTTGACCCCCCCTATCCCCCCCTTGGTAAGGGGGGGAATTAGAGGGGGGGTTCCCCCCTTGGTAAGCGGGGGAATTAGAGGGGGGGTTCCCCCCTTGGTAAGCGGGGGAATTAGAGGAGGGGTTATTGGGGGCGATCGCACTTATGCAATTATCCACCACTTGCACATCTGCGGTTTCATAACCGCTATCAACCGGAATTAAAGTATTTTGAATTGTCAAGCTCATAGATTTACCCTTTTTGTAAATTTACATTGATTTTTATTGTATGATTCCCTGGCGCTAACATTTGCGATCGCCCAACGAGAATAAAGTTAATAAATCCTAAACTTTCTCAAAAAGTTACCCCGGATACTTAATTATAACAAAGATTTAAGATATGACAAGTTAGTAACAATCAAATAGTTATAAGATTGAAATTGTTTTTGAGTCACAATCATATGAATCCTGATTCTCTCCGCACCTTGGGCGTACCGCCGAATGCTTGGAAAGTTGATGCCAAAATTGCCGATATCACCCGATCGCCGATCGCGCCTCAACCTGTTACCCTGGAAACAGAAACTAAAACCCTGCGTTTGGACTTAGCAAAAGCAGCAATGTTGGTGATAGATATGCAAAACGATTTCTGTCATCCCGACGGTTGGCTAGCACATATTGGCGTAGATGTAACGCCCGCCCGAACTCCAATTAATCCTTTAACAAATTTACTGCCAAAATTGCGATCGCACGCAGTACCAATTATTTGGATAAACTGGGGAAACCGCCCCGATTTGCTCAATATTAGTGCAGCTTCCCGTCACGTTTACAATCCCACAGGATCCGGCGTAGGTTTGGGAGATCCGCTGCCAAAAAACAACGCACCTGTACTGATGGCAGGGAGTTGGGCGGCGCAGGTTGTCGATGAATTAAAACCCATACCGGAGGATATTTGCGTTGATAAATATCGGATGAGCGGCTTTTGGGATACTCCTTTAGATAGTATCTTGCGGAACCTCGGCAGAACTACACTTTTCTTCGGAGGAGTAAACGCCGATCAGTGCGTGATGGCTACGCTGCAAGATGCTAATTTCCTCGGTTATGATTGTATTTTAGTCAAAGATTGTACAGCTACGACATCTCCCGAGTATTGCTGGCAAGCTACTCTTTATAACGTTAAACAATGTTTTGGTTTTTTGTCGGATTCTCAGGCTATGTTAGAAGCAATTAAATAGCAGTCATCAGGGGAGTATCCCTCTGGAGTAGAAAAAGCGTTTTTTAGGAGTGCGAGAGTCCCGTACAGCAAAGCCTATATCTCGCTTCCTGCTCTGACAGCGAACTCTCCTGTGAAATCCATAAACTTTGGAGGTTGAGCGGCGGACTAATGACTCTGGATTTACCACTAATGACAGCAGAAACATAACCACTGACAACTAACAATAAAAAAATGACAAACCAGTGCATGATTCCTGTTATAAAGTCTCCGAAAGACTACCAAGCATTTCGCATCAGTCCGGGCGATACTAATAGATTAGCTATCGTCTTCGATCCGGTAATAGCTAATGTTTCATTAACAGTTTGCGTGGAGATTTTCGATGTGGGTGGCAAAACTCCTCCCAACCGCCATCAATTCGCAGTAGAAATGTTTTTTGTACTCAAAGGAAGAGGGCAAGCAACCTGCGACGGCAAAACAGTTAGTATTCAACCTGGAGATAGTTTGTTAGTGCCTCCAACAGGCACTCACGTAATTGAGAATACGGGCAGTGAACGTTTGTACACTTTGTGCATCATGGTGCCGAATGAGGATTTTGTGGAACTAATTCGCAGCGGCACACCAGTCGAACTCGATGAGGAGGATATGAGAGTTCTGGGGCGATCGGATGTACTCGTACCGTGCTAGGTTTGTACTAAGGACTTGAGTTTTAGGTTTGTAGTAAAAACTTGAGTGCTTAGAGAAAAAGCTAAAGCCCTTACTATTGAGATGTTGCACCATTCTCAAGAACGGGCTCTCCGGCCCGTTCCACAAGAGATGAATTTTATTGTGGAACAGGCCGGAAAGCCTGTTCATAAAATGCTTATCGAGAATGGTGCAACATCTCAGTTACTACGAACTTTTTTAGTTGATGTTTTTTAGGCTTTATGCTGAAACTTTGTCCGAAAGAAAAAGCGTCAATGCTAACTAAAGATGGGGTTCGTTTAGATGCTGACATCTACCGCCCCGATGCGGAGGGCGAATTTCCAGTATTATTAATGCGGCAACCTTACGGAAGGGATCTCGCCTCTACAGTAGTATATTCCCATCCCGCATGGTACGCCAAACACGGCTACATCGTTGTCATCCAAGACGTGCGGGGACGCGGCACTTCCGAAGGGGAATTTAACCTATTTGTTAGCGAAACACAAGACGGTTTTGATAGCGTCAATTGGGCTGCTAATCTGCCGGGGAGTAACGGCAAAGTCGGAATGTACGGTTTTTCCTACCAAGGAATGACTCAACTCTACGCGGCGGCTGCTAAACCGAGCGCATTAATCACAATTTGTCCGGCAATGGTAGGCTGCAATTTATATGCAGATTGGGCCTATGAAGGTGGCGCATTTTGCCTGCAATCAAATCTCGGCTGGGCAATTCAACTAGCCGCAGAAACCGCTCGCTTAAAAGCCGATATTTCTGCCTATCAAGCCTTTTATGCAGCTTCGAGAAATCTCCCGCTATACGATACCGTGCCTGCGCGTCCTGAGATTATTAAAAATCTTGCGCCAGACTCATATTATCACGATTGGTTGCATAATTATCGACCGAGCGACTATTGGGAAAAGTTATCGCCAAACATCAAAGATTTAGACTTACCGATGCTGCACATTGGTGGTTGGTTTGATACTTATTTGCGGGGAACAATCCATCTTTATAAGGAAATGGTGACCCGGAGTTCCTATCCGCAGCATTTGATAATTGGCCCTTGGGCGCATTTACCTTGGGGGCGAAAACTTGGAGCGTTGGATTATGGTTTGGCAGCTTCAAATCCTGTGGATGAGTTGCAAATTCGCTGGTTTGATCAATTCCTCAAAGGAGTTGATACAGGAATATTAGACGATCGGCAGATTTCGCTATTTGAGATGGGGAGGAATGATTGGCGGAAATTTGATAAATGGCCTAATAATAATCATAAATATTATTTTTTAGCAAGTACCGGACTTGCCGCCATGAGAGAAGATGCGGGTATTTTAACAGAGAGTGGCGCGGATGTTTGCACTGATGATATATTCGTACATGACCCTTGGCGGCCGGTGCCATCCTTGGGAGGTCACGCTGCATTTCCTGCAGGTGCGATGGAGCGATCGACTATTGACTGTCGCACCGATGTGTTAACCTACACTTCGGCACCGCTAACAGCCGATTTGCGCTTAGCTGGAGATATAATTATCGAAGTATTTTGTACAGCAGATGCGCCGAGTTTTGATTTGTGTGCAATACTTTCCGAGGTCAAAGATAGCGGCAGCGTCTACAATTTTACTCAAGGTTACGTGCGGGTAAATTTATGTGAAACACCTGTAAGAATTGTGCTGCAAGCAACTTGTATGCAAATTGCCAAAGGTAATGCCTTGCGTCTGAGTTTGAGTGCGGCTTGTTTTCCCGCTTACGGCGTGAATCCGGGAACGGGTGCGCCGGACGGTGAAGCGCGGGCGATGGATGCTAAAATTATCACGCTGACAGTAAGTTGTGGCGGGAATTGTCCCTCTCAAATTTTGCTGCCAATTGTCAATTAAACCTAGAACTTATTCAATTATGAGCATTATTTTTCACATCACCCGCAGTCAACAGTGGGAAGAAGCAAAACAAGTTCAATCCTATCGCGGCGATACGCTAGATACTGAAGGATTTATCCACTGTTCGACTCTGACACAAGTTCTTAGATCTGCTAATAAATTTTTTGTGGGACAAACAGGATTGCTGCTGCTTTGGATTGACTCGGACAAAGTGCAAGCTGAACTTAAGTATGAATTGGCAGCAGGTGAGAATTACCCGCACATTTACGGGCCGCTGAATGTTGATGCTGTGTTGAAAGTTGTTGAGTTTGAACCGGGTGCCGATGGCAAGTTTGAACTGCCAGAAGAATTAAGGGATGTTGTT
The DNA here is from genome assembly GCF_036705085.1 of Microcoleus sp. B6-A1. Classification (NCBI taxonomy): domain Bacteria; kingdom Bacillati; phylum Cyanobacteriota; class Cyanophyceae; order Oscillatoriales; family Microcoleaceae; genus Microcoleus; species Microcoleus sp. B6-A1. The sequence continues at coordinate 17,827 of NZ_JAUBTU010000045.1, read as the reverse complement.
TAATATGCACATTTTGTACCATTCTCAAGAACGGGCTCTCCGGCCCGTTCCACAAGAGAATTAAGTGTCTTGTGGAACGGGCATCTTGCCTGTTAAGAAAAGGCTAATTGAGAATGGTGCAATATCTAAGTTAATATGCACATTTGGCAGCATTGTATACTAACTTTTTAGGGCTGGCTAGAAGCCCAACCCCTACTCCCCACAAGAAATTTTATCTTTTGTGGAACGGGCATCTTGCCCGTTCTAATTTCTGCAAAATATCAATTAACATCAACCAACTCTGCCGCCAATTTCAGCGCATCTTCGCGAGTCGCAATTCTACCCTCCACCCGCGCTAATTGAATCTCCATCAACAATTGACCGATGCGTGGACTTCTGGGCAATTTCAAATATTCCATTAAATCATTACCGCTAACTAATTGTGTGGCATGAGCAATAATATCATCAGCATCCAGATAGCGATTAATTAACAGTGAAATATCCTCAACCGCAACTCCCGCAGCCACCGCCAAAACCGCTAAAACAGGAAATACTATTCCCACATCCCGAAACAAAAAATACTGTTCTCTCAAAGACATTTCCGCGATAGGTTTTGCTTGCAATTTGGGCAAGTATTTCAAAAGCCCGATCGCACTTTTAATCTCCGCATTGCTGTACTTCAACCGCAGCAACTGAGTTTCAGCAATTGTCGGGTCGGAATCTGCCAAAACAGCCAACTTCGCAACCGCCAACAAAGGCGTTTTAATTGTATCTCGAATCGATCGCGAAAATTCTCTCCCCAAATCTGGATAAATTGCCGCTAACTTGGCAGCAGACGCATCAATTTTTGTCAAAATATCAAAACGGTCGATCGCACTTTCAAACCAAATCGAAAACAAACCGTCTTCGCAACCGCGACAAATCCAAGGAACACCGTCAGGATTACTCAACAAATAACCTAATTCCGTCCGCACCCGTTCCACCGCTACCCGACTCAACAGCGGCGCTAATTCCCGAATCGCCGATTGAGTTTCAGGTTCGATCGCAAAACCCAACTGCGCCGCTTGGCGGTAAGCTCTTAATAACCTTAGCGGATCGTCCTCCAAATTTGACCGCGAAATCATCCGCAGCAAACCCAACCGCAAATCAGTTTGACCGTCCAAAGGATCGATGATTTCTCCGGTAAAAGGATTGCAGGCGATCGCATTTATCCGAAAATCTCGGCGCAGCAAATCCCCCTCCAGACTCCCCCCTTCCGCCTGCGCCAAATCCACCGTACCGCCCGCAAACACCACCCGCGCAATTTGGCGTTCCGCATCCAACAAGACAAATCCACCTTTCGTGCGATCGGCAATTTTTCGAGCAGTCTTCACGGCCCGTGTTAGCATAACGAAATCTAAATCAAAATAGTGCGATCGCCTCCCCAGCAGCGCATCCCGCACCGCACCGCCCACCAAATAAGCAGGCGGTGTCAGCAGTTCCAAATCAAACGGCCAAGTATCAGGAGATAATGAAGAGGGCAAATTAATCGGCATCGCAACAAAAATCTACTTTCCTTACAAACAATTAAACTCTTGCTACGCTAGATTAACAGAAAGCTCAAATTTCACCAATCTTTTTGAAATGCACAGAGGATATCAAGAATGTGTATTTGTATTAACTGCCACTATGTAGACCGCTGCTTCACCTACCACGCCGTAGAAGAACAGCACGAACAGCTTCACCTCACCGAAACACCCGATTTCGACCCCGTAGAACCCACCATCAACGTCAACATCCGCCCCCGCCAAGACGAAATTGAAATGGAATGGGATGTAGTTGGCTGTCAAAGTTTCAAGCAAGAGACCGGCAAATGGGCAAAATTGCGGCCAGGCGAACTCGTCCCGACTTAAGGAAGAAGTCATTAGTCAGTAGTCAGTAGTCATTAGTCAGTAGTCATTAGTCATTAGTCAGTAGTCATTAGTCATTAGTTATTTGTTGGTTGTTGGTTGGTTGCTATTTGTTGTTTTTTATAGGTTTTTTGTGAGTTGTTGGCGATAACAACCAATAACCAATTCCCAATTCCCGATGCCCAATTCCCGATGCCCGATGCCCAATGCCCGATGCCCGATGCCCGATGCCCCATTCCCCATTCCCCATTCCCATTCCCAATTACAAATCTAAAATCTAAAATCTAAAATCTAAAATCCAATGTGCTATTGCTTAAACCCAACTTGTCAGAATCCGCAAAACCCAGGGGATGCAGAATTGTGCCAAAGTTGCGGCTCCAATTTGTTGTTAACTCTTGATTCAGAAACGCCATCAGCATCTCGCTACCGAACCATAAAGCCGATCGGGCAAGGAGGCTTTGGCCGAACATTTCTAGCAGTTGATGAAACCAAACCCCTGATTTTTTCGCAGTGCGTAATCAAGCAATTTTTGCAGCAAAATACCGCAGCCGAAAAAGCCGCTCAACTATTTCACCAAGAAGCAGCCCAGCTACAAACCTTGGGAAAACATCCCCAGATTCCCGAATTAATCGCGCATTTTGAACAAGACGGGAGACAGTATTTAGTACAAGAATTTATAGACGGCAAAAACCTAGCCAGAGAATTAGAACAAAAAGGAGCATTCACCGAAACTCAAATTCGGCAAATCCTCAACGATTTATTGCCAGTGCTCCACTTCGTCCACAAATCCAAAGTCATTCACCGCGATATCAAACCAGAAAATATCATTCGCCGCCGACTATCTCCAACTCCTTTACCCGTCTTAGAAACTTCCTATCAACCCTCTCCTTTCCAAAAAGATATTGTTTTAGTAGACTTTGGTGCAGCTAAGAAAGTAACAGCAACCGGATTGCCGCAAACAGGTACAATCATCGGCAGTGCTGCTTATACAGCCCCAGAACAATTGATGGGAAAAGCAGTTTTTGCCAGCGATATTTACAGTTTGGGCGTTACCTGCATTCACTTGCTGACAGAAATTCCTCCCTTCGATTTGTTCGACAGTACAGAGGATTCTTGGGCTTGGCGAAATTATTTGAAAACCGCTGTTAGCGATGATTTCGGCCGCATCCTCGACACCATGCTTCAAAGTGCCACCAATCGGCGCTACAGTTCAGCATCAGCAGTCATCCGGCACTTGAACCCCAAACCGGTGTATTTAGACGCACAGCCGGTGCTAGACGCGCCGGAAACGCCCGCAGAACGGGTTCTTACACCTGCGCCCGGTGTGTCGCTTTTCACTCGCCAAGAGCAAGCCGAAATTCAGCAAGCTTTACAAGAGGATCTCGCCCCGTACAATGTTACAATCCAAGTCAGTCAAGCCAAGCAACAGCTCAATATCGTCATCAACAGAACCGAAGACAACCCCGTTTACTATCCGCACTTATCTCAAATAATTGCCACCAGACTCACCGATTTGCAGTTAAATAAAGTCGCAGCCGTGAAGCTGTTGGGAAGAGTCAACAATTCTCGCCGCCCGGAGTGGAAGCAAATATTGCAAATCGATCCCAAGATTAAATTGAGAAACAAACTCGTGCGGCTGCAACACAATCAATTACTCAAGAAGGCGGCCTCTGTTACTACCCAAGAATTTTGGCTGCCGAAGTTGAAAAGTCAGGATTTTTGGATAGATGCGCTAATGTTTGCCTTAGTTTGGTTTATCTTTGGCTCTCAAATAGTCATTTTTAATTCGTGGTTCGCCCTAATAGTTGCGTCGGGTTTTATGACGGTGAAGCATCAAGTTTCCCAACACAAAGAATTTGCCAACAAAAATTTATTTGCAAGTTTAGTAGTGCTGTTTTTGGTGAGTGGGGGCATGGGTAATTCGAGGATTTTAAATACGGGAATATTTGGCATTCTTTTGGGTTGCTTAGTTGTGGCTTTACCGCTGTTTTTTGTTAAGGAAAATTATCAGTAATCGTGAATAGCAATCCCCAAGACGGAACATTAGTTAAAAAATACGGCTTAGCCCTGCACACAGCTAGTCGCGAACTCGGTTTAGCCATCAGCAATTTTGCCGGGGATTCTCGCTGCCAAACTTGGAATTTGGATCGCGATTTAGCAACTCATTTGCATCAGTATTTAGTCGAGTTTATTCAGCCGCAAACTTGGGCGGATTTGGCTTTTATTGCTGTGGCGAAGGGGCCCGGAGGCTTCACGGGGACTCGCATGGGTATGGTGACGGCGCGGACTTTGGCTCAACAGTTGGATATTCCGGTTTTTGCGATTTCAACTTTGGCGGCTGTCGCTTGGGCGGCACCCCCCCAACCCCCCCTTGCTAAGGGGGGGCTTTTGAGTGCAGAACCTTCCCTTGCTAAGGGGGGGCTTTTGAATACCGAACCCCCCCAACCCCCCCTTAGCAAGGGGGGGCTTTTGAGTGCAGAACCTTTCCTTGCTAAGGAGGGGCTTTTGAATACCGAACCCCCCCAACCCCCCCTTGCTAAGGGGGGGCTTTTGAGAGAGGATATAGCGCTGCAAATGCCTGCACAGCGGGGACAATTGTTTGGGGCGGTTTATTCAGTTAACAAAGATTCTGGTTTAACTGAGTTGTTTCTTGATACGGTGATGACTCCTGAATCTTGGCAGGAAAAGTTGGATAATTGGGGGAATTCTTATCAGTTAATTGAAGTTGGTAGCGAGTTGGGATGGTCGGTTTCTAGTGTGTTGGAATTGGCTTATTTGGAGTGGCAAATGGGAAGTCGTCCTGATTGGTCGGATGCTTTGCCTTTTTACGGTCAACATCCGGTTAAGGGACACTGAATATAGGGAATTGGGCATTGGGAATAGGGAATTGGGCATTATTTCGTTTCAGTTAAACTCACATCTTGCACCATTCTCAAGAACAGGCAAGATGCCTGTTCCACAAGAGAATCTACTCTTTGTGGAACAGGCATCTTGCCTGTTCCTAAAAGGCTAATTTAGAATAATGCAAGATATAAATTAAATCAACTTGTAGAGTGCGTTTTTTTTCCGACAATGCCCGATGCTCGATGCCCTATGCTCGATGCCCGTAAATGATTGATAAGCCCTTAAGTAGACTTGATATCGTTGTTTATTTAAGGGCGATACAAACTTCGAGGCAAAAAGTTAATGTTAGGGGGTCTGGGCTTTCGGTTCGCAATCGATCGATCTCAGCTCGATCGCAGCCGCGAGATTCCATAAAATCGAGCATCCAGTTAGTTATCGCAGCGAGATCGATGTATTTTGCTCCCAGACAAACAGGGCAAATTTCTGGGCTGAGGGTACCAGTGCCGCCGCATTCGGGGCAATCCCAGTGGGTTGTTACGGGATCGGGGGTAGTTAGGATGTTGTTCATGCTGGGAAAAAGTACGCGCGGCGTAGCGATCCCGTAGGGAATCGCACCTACTCGTTAACTCTAGCAAAAATGCCGATCGCCCTGACTTCTTCCTGCCTTAACACTAAGCAGGCTAGTAACTAAAATCGACAAAAATACAAAAAGGGTGGTTATGTTCGATCGCACTCAATGGTTTTTGGCTGGTATGTCGATCGCACTTTCGCTTCAGTTAAGTCAGCCAGTGGCAGCAGCCGTGCCCGTTGGCAAAGTCGTACAAACAGCACAAACTAACAGTAACGACGCTGCTAAAACAGCATTCCAAGAGGCGATGCGACTGTCCCAGCAAGGAACGGAGGAAGCTTTAAGAGGTGCGATCGTCAAATATGAAGAAGCATTAAAACTGTATCGAAAAGCGGGTGATCGTCGCGGGGAAGCTACCACCCTCAGCAACATCGGCAGTGTCTACTCAGATTTGGGAGAAAAACAGAAAGCACTAGAGTATTTTGGCCAGTCGCTTCCCCTATGGCGGGCAGTAGGCGATCGCGGTGGGGAAGCTCGCACCCTCAACAATATCGGCGTAGTCTACTCAGATTTGGGAGAAAAACAGAAGGCGCTAGAGTATTACAGCCAGTCGCTTCCCCTATTTCGGGCAACCGGCGATCGCGGCGGAGAAGCTTACACCCTCACCAGCATCGGCGTAGTCTACTCACAATTGGGAGAAAAACAGAAAGGGCTAGAGTATTACAGCCAGTCGCTTCCCCTATTTCGGGCAGTAGGTGATCGCCGTTGGGAAGCTTACACCCTCACCAGCATCGGCGTAGTCTACTCAGAATTGGGAGAAATACAGAAAGGGCTAGAGTATTACAGCCAGTCGCTTCCCCTAGTGCGGGCAGTAGGTGATCGCCGTGGGGAAGCTTACACCCTCACCAGCATCGGCAGTGTTTACTCAGAATTGGGAGAAATACAGAAGGCGCTAGAGTATTACAGCCAGTCGCTTTCCCTAGTGCAGGCAGTAGGCGATCGCCGTGGGGAAGCTGTCACCCTTTACAGCATCGGCAGTGTCTACTCAGAATTGGGAGAAAAACAGAAAGCGCTAGAGTATTACAGCCAGTCGCTTTCCCTGAGTCGGGCAACCGACGATCGCCGCGGAGAAGCTTACACCCTCACCAACATCGGCGTAGTCTACTCACAATTGGGAGAAAAACAGAAAGCGCTAGAGTATTACAGCCAGTCGCTTCCCCTGTTTCGGGCAGTTGGCGATCGCGCTGGGGAAGCTATCACCCTTTACAACATAGCTGTTGCCAAACGCGCTCAAAACAATTTTACCGAAGCCCTCAACGATATTGAATCCTCTCTCAAAATCATCGAAAACCTCCGCACTAAAATTGTCAGTCCTGAACTCCGCAGCTCATACTTTTCCACAGTACAGGATTACTATGAATTCTACATCGATTTGTTAATGCAACTGCATAAAACTCATCCTAAATCCGGTTACGATACAAAAGCCTTAGAAGCCAGCGAACGTTCGAGGGCCCGCAGTCTCCTCGAACTCCTCGTTGAAAGTAACGCCAACATTCGCGAAGGTATTTCCCCCGATTTACTGCAACAAGAAAAGAGCTTGCAACAGCAACTCGATGCCATTGAAAAGCAGCGCATCGAAACAATCAGCACCCCCAATCCCAACGCAACTAAAATCGCTGAAATCGACAAACAGCGCCTCGCACTTTTGGAACAATATCAGGAACTTCAAACCAAGATTCGTACCGCTAGCCCCCGCTACGCTGCCCTCACCCAACCCCAACCTTTAACACTGCCAGAAATTCAGAAACAGATTCTCGATGAAAACACGATTTTATTGCAGTATTCCCTCGGCACAAACCGCAGTTATTTGTGGGTTGTGACATCAACAGGACTAACTAGCTATGAATTGCCAAAACGCGCAGATATTGAAACAGCAGCTAAGAACTTCCTAGAAGCAATAACTAGCCCAGTTCAAAGAGATATTCCCCAACAAGTTGCCCAAGCGAGTGCAAATCTAGGTCAAGTGATTTTACAACCCGCAGCAGCCCAATTAGGCAATAAACGCCTATTAATTGTTCCCGACGGCGTGCTGCATTATACCCCTTTTTCGGCTTTAACTCTTCCCCAAACCGCTGGACAAAACACCAATGTTCCCTTAATTGCCGAACATGAAATTATCACCCTGCCTTCCGCCTCAACTCTCGCCATTCTCAGGCAAAATTACGGAGATAGAAAACCACCGAACCGAAATTTAGCAATTTTAGCAGACCCAGTTTTCAGCCCAGATGATGAAAGAATTAAAGGAAAAATCACCCAAGCAACAACAGAAAAATTAGAAGTAAACAACCTCGGTTTAAATCAATCGCTTCGTGCTTCTAATCGGGGATGGCCGCCCGAACGTCTCGCATTTACCCGCCAAGAAGCCCAAACAATATCCAGCTTATTCCCCTCAACTTCTAGCAGTCAAAAGATTGATTTTGATGCCAATCGCACTACCGCCACCGACGGCAGCTTAGCTAATTATCAAATCGTTCACTTCGCCACCCACGGCATTGCCAACAGCAAAAATCCCGAACTCTCAGGAATTGTGATGTCGATGGTAGATGACAAGGGCAATCTTGTCAATGGCTTTTTGCGCCTCACCGATATTTTCAACTTGAAACTGGCGGCAAATTTAGTGGTTTTAAGTGCTTGTCAGACGGGCAGGGGACAGAATGTTAAAGGCGAAGGAATGGTGGGATTAACAAGGGGTTTTATGTATGCGGGGGCGCAGCGGGTGGCGGTGAGTTTGTGGAATGTGGATGATGAAGGAACTGCTTTGTTAATGCAAAAGTTTTATCAAAACATGGTGCAACAAAAGTTAGCGCCGGCTGCTGCTTTGAGGGCGGCGCAGATGGAAATGATGCAGCAGGAAAAATGGAAATCTCCCTATTATTGGGCTGCTTTTACCTTGCAAGGGGAGTGGAAATGATATATAGCACTTTTGCTGGTAAGTAAGTACATAGCCCTTGTACGGACACGGCAATGCCCCTTGGTGTCAACTTAACGTTAAATCCGTAGTCCGACAGTCCGACAGTCCGACAGTCCGATAGTCCGATAGTCCGATAGTCCGATAGTCCGACAGTCCGACAGTCCGACAGTCCGACAGGGAATGAATTCCCTGTCTAATAGCTAAAGTCCTCTGAAGAGGACTAATGAGTTTAAAAATTCGGCGTTGCTGGGCGTTGCTGAATACAGGTAGGAATTCAGATTTCCCAATTGCTATAAAACAAGTATGGTCAGTTTTGTAACATCAAGCGAAAAGTTGATTCCTACGCCAGAATCAGCAACGTCAAAGATTCTTTTTCCCAGTCCTCTTCAGAGGACTTTAGCTATTAGACAGGGGTTTCAACCCCTGGCGGACTGGCGGACTAACGGGTGGGCGGGCTGACAGCTTAAGTTGACACCAATGGCCGAAGAGCCCGCCCAGAAAAAAGTTTATCGCCCGCTAGCTAAAGCCTCCCGCAATTTGCGGCCCCGCGATTTATCCCGAAGTTCGGGAGTCGCCATCCGCAACACAAAATCCAGCAACCAAGGCGCAATTCGGTGACACCAAACTGCTAGATGACTTTGCCATCCTACCAAGATTTCCGGCGCATCTTTGTGCAATCCCGCGACAAGTGCTAGGGCAACTTTTTCGGGAGTTGTGGGCACTACCCAGCGGAATTGTTCCAAGTCTCGCACCATGTCGGTATCTGTTAGAGATGGCAGCAAAGCTGTGACTCGAACATTGTACTGAGTTAACTCGCTGCGTAAAGCTTGGGTGAATCCCAAAATGGCAAATTTGGTAGCAGAATAAGTCGCCATTGTCGGAGCGGCAATTTTGCCCATTAAGCTCGAAACATTGACGATTGTTCCCTCTTTTTGAGTCGCCATTCGCCGAGCTATCAAGCGGGTAATTGTGTAGGTTCCGAGCAAATTTAAGGCGATTTCTTCCTCGATTAACGGCAGCGGGGAACGCAAGAATGATGCTTGGTGGGCGACGCCTGCACAGTTGACTAGCAGGTGAATCGGGCCGCTATCTCGCCAAGCTTGGGCGATCGCAATATTCACCGCAACTGACTGAGTTAAATCCAAAGCTAACGGCACTACTTCTGTGCCCAAAACATCGATTTCCTCTGCCAGTTCAATTAATTGCTTGCGGTTGCGCGCCACAATCAACAAACGTTTGACTCCTTGTCTCGCTAATGCCAGGGCGATCGATCGCCCAATTCCGCGCGAAGCTCCTGTAACAAGAGCTGTTTTTCCTTGAAGTTGCATAGATTAAACCTTTTGGTTGATTCTCATCGCGGCACGGAGTTATGAGTTGTGAGTTGTGAATTATTAGTTATGAGTTGAATGTTTTGGCGATAACAACTCATAATTCATAATTGTTTAAAAGGCTATCTTGTTCCGATAAGCCTAATTTATTCGTGGGGTTAACTCAAAACCCAAAACTGTTGAATCGCTAACGTGCGCGTGAGTTGAACTAAACTTTTGGTTTGCCACGAATCAGTCAAATATCTGGTCATTTAACCTCATGCAAGCAGACAAACCTGAGATGGCAAACCGAGTCGGAAATCATGGCCAAGCGGGCTTTGTTACCGCTTTTTCTTCTGTTCGCGGAGGTGGACTTTGCCTGTGTAGCCGCGAATTTATTCGCCAGGGATTGGTTTTCTTCAGTCCGCAGAGGCGGACGCAAGCCTGTGTAGCCGCGAATTTATTCGCCGGGAATATTCCCCTCGAATTAGTCATTGTTCGGGGCTTAATTACCCCTTTTTTTAGTCCGCAGAGGCAGACCATATCCTGTGCCACCGCGACTTACAATCGCCGGGGATTCGTGCGAATTAGCACAGGATAATTGAGCAATGCAGATTATCAATTCCACACCTCCTAGATATGAGAATTTCCTATCTACACACACCTTAACAACTTGACGGAGAAGCGGCAACAATTTTTAATAAATCTTCCGCAACACTTCTTTACAATTTTCTCAGACTGCCGATTTCCAAGTGCCGTGAAAGCCCAAAGGTATGACACCGGGCAATTCTAGCTGGCAAACAGGTTCGCGGGAAAGTCCGTCGCTGTCAAATATCCAGACTTCGCTGCTGTCAGAATTGCCGTCATAAATAACTGTTACTATCCAACCTTTTTCCGAGGAAATATCTGGAACGTAGATGGGCTCTGCGGGATAGCGATTTTCGCCACAGTCGGCAATTGTGAGATTGCGGCTTTGCGTGTCCAAACGGCCGATCGCACCGTAACGTTCGGCTACAATATCAACGTCAGGCCGATACATTGCCAGATAAATATATCGTGCGTCTTGCCCTATTTCGGCATCAGGTACGATCGGAAACTCACAAGGTTTATCCAACAATTCTTCTATTCCTGTCACTTTCGCCGTCAGAGGATTGAGATGCACTCGGCAAAGAGTACCCTCCGCATCGGTGCTAGTTTCACCAGTCGGTACTTCTTTCAGTCGCTGATTAGTTTGAAAGTCAGCGAAGCGCACAAAATCTACAGCCACCGAACCATCTTCCTTCACAAAACCATTAGCAAAATGCCACTGAAACCAAGGTTCGGTTTCGCCGCGACTAACTAAAGAGAGAGTTTCTGAGTCAAAAACTAATATCTGAGTACCTAACTCCGGTTTCCACTTAAAGGACTCGCTATAACTGCTAATTCCCGTTAACAATGGCAAAAAATTGACTTGCACCGGCGGGATGAAAAATATCAGATACTTTTCCGCAAAAACAAAATCGTGGAGCGCGTAAATTCCATCTAAAGCAACTGTTGATTGTTGCACGATTTTTCCAGTAAAATCGCTTTTATACAGATTCAACTTTGTAGTCGCACCGTTGGTAATTCCAAAGTTGAAAATATTGCCGGTAATCGGGTCGCGCTTGCAGTGAGCAGAATAAACAAATTTACTATCTAAACTGCCTAAATCGTCCGTTCCCTGAGTTTCCAGGGTTTGCAAATCGAGGCGGTGAGGCGGGCCACCTTCCCACAAAGCTAAAAGGCGATCGGGCAAAGCTAAAACAGAAGTATTGGCCGCATTTTTAACAGTTTTAGTCCACCGCAACCACACAGGGCCCGGTGCTGTCATGCCATAATTACTGTAGAGAAATTTATCAGCTTTTTCTTCAGCTAGATATCCCGCTGTTTGCACGTAGCGATAAACAGCCGTAGCACCGACATCGGTAAAATGTACTGCCAAAATTGCACCGTCGCCATCAAACCAGTGTCCCGCAGCAACACCGCCGCGTTCCAAACGTCCGGGCCCGTTGCGGTAGAGAGTGCCGCGCAATCCGTCGGGAATTTTACCAGTTTTAACCGATAGCTGAGTCAGCGGAAACTCTGCCGCCGGACTGGCTAAAGATTTAGCCCAAGATTTTTTAGCTGAGATTTTAGTGTCTGTTTTCATTTGAAACTCGCAATTTTAAACTGATCTGACAGATATTTTGCTATACAATTATAGCAAAAACCATCTATAACAGTTCTCGCGTGAGCCATTCATCAATGAATTAACAATTGCTCAATCCCCCAATCTAAAATCTAAAATCTAAAATCTAAAATCTCAACCTGTACCTCACTTAATCGAACAAGGGTATAACACCTATGACTCTCCGCCGCCGCGCTCTGCTCACAACTTTTGGGCTGACTGCTATTGGTACTCAGCTTTTGCCAAGCGCCCAAACCAACCTATCTCCCAAAAGTGCGATCGAGCCGCGCCGCCTGCAAGTCGGCGATACTGTAGCTTTAATCAATCCTGCGGCTTTCAACTACGAAAAAGAAGTGCAGCCATTTTTTAAAGTTCTGGATAACCTGGGTTTAAAAGTTAAATTGGGAGAGCATTTTTACGACCGCTACGGCTATTTAGCCGGCAAGGATGCCGATCGCGCCGCCGATGTCAACGCAGCCTTTGCCGATGACTCAGTGCGAGCTATTTTTACCGGAATGGGGGGCTGGGGCTGCGGTCGGATATTGCCACTCCTGGATTACAATATTATCCGCAACAATCCCAAAATCATTATGGGATTCAGCGATATTACGGCGCTATTATTGGCGATTTATGCTAAAACTAATATAGTTACTTTTCACGGCCCTTTAGGTGTGTCAACTTGGAGTCCATTGACAGTAAAATACGTCAAAAAACTTTTGTTTGAGGGCGGCTCTATAACCATGCAAAACTCCCCAAGCGTGCAAGTTCAAACAATCGGGCGCGGCACAGCTAGGGGAAAACTCATCGGCGGAAATTTATCAGTAATAGCAGCAATGGTGGGTTCTGCATATTTACCGCAGTGGGAAAATAGTATTTTGTTTGTTGAGGAAGTGGGCGAAGAGGTTTATCGCATCGATAGAATGTTGACGCAGCTTAAATTAGCGGGCATTCTTGATAAAATATCAGGTTTTATTTTCGGACAGTGTACCAAGTGCGAAGCTGAAAAACCCCAAGAGTCCCTAACCTTGCCTCAAGTCTTGTCCGACCACATTCGCCCTTTGAATATTCCTGCGTGGTATGGTTCAATGGTGGGACACATTCGGGAGCAGTTCACTTTGCCGATCGGCCAAGAAGTCGAAATCGACGCTGACTCTGGTACAATTAAATTGTTAGAATCCGCTGTCCATTAAATCTTGAACTCTTCTGGATATTACCGAGGCAGAGCCTCTGGATCTGCGTTCCCAGGCAGAGCCAGGGAACGAGAAATAAATTTAAACACAAAATCAGAAATATCGTGAAAAAAGCTGAACAATTAATTAAACCCTTAACAGCAATAATCTTGACAATTCTTTGCCTGTTGCCACTCAATGCCTGTGCAGCAGCAAGTAAAACCGCTAACAGCGACCCAATTTACCAGCAGCGAACAGTCCACAATCCCGACGGAATCGGCAAATTTTACATGGGTCGAGAAATTGCTCAAGTCATGGGATACCAAGGCGCTAGTTGGCTGGAAAGACCGTCCCGCGGCATGGAAGAAAAATCAGCTCGGTTAGTGAACAATCTCGATTTAAAACCAACCGATATTGTAGCAGACATTGGAGCGGGAACGGGATATTTTAGCTTTCGCCTCGCTCCCTTAGTTCCAGAAGGAAAGGTTTTGGCAGTTGACGTGCAGCCGGAAATGATTAATTTTATTAAATTGAATAAACAAGAAAAAAATATTGCTAACGTTGAGCCAGTTTTGGGAAGTATCGACAATCCGAATTTACCGGAAAACAGCGTGGATTTAGTTGTGATGGTCGATGCTTATCACGAATTTGCATATCCCAGAGAAATGATGCAAGGAATTGTGAAAGCACTTAAACCGGGAGGCCGCACGGTATCGATCGAGTATCGGGGCGAAAACCCGCTGATTCCCATTAAAGGTTTGCACAAAATGACGCAGAAGCAGGTAAAAAAAGAAATGGCCGCCGTCGGTTTAGTATGGAAAGAGACAAAAGATATGTTGCCCCAGCAGCATTTGATGGTGTTTGAGAAAAAATCTCAAATTTAGCAGCCAAATAGAGCGATTGTCTACCATTTTTACTGAGTTTTGTCAAGGTACAAAAGACGTATTTTTGATGCGCGCAGGCGATCGGTCAAAAATTCTAAGCCTTAAGTAACCCTTAAGAGAGACATTTTACTAAAAATACCATTTACAATTAAAAATTGATAACCCAGAGGCGCTTCCTTCATTTTTCAAGCGAAGAAGTGTCGCTATTAAGAAGTACCAGCGTGAACATTCCAAGTTCCATCCTCACCATGCTCGCCGGCATCGGAGTGACTCTGATCAGTCTCTGGTACGGGCAGAATCACGGTTTGATGCCGATCGCCGCCTCTGACGAAGCATCCGACATAGACGCACTTTTCAATACAATGATGACCATTTCCACTGGACTATTTATCATGGTCCAAGGAATTCTCATCGTTGCTGCAATTAAATATCGCCGCCGTCAAGGAGACAACACAGACGGGCCGCCTTGGCATGACAACTTTCCCTTAGAAATTCTTTGGACAGCCGTGCCAGCGGTGATTATTTTAGGAATCGGAGTCTACAGTTTTGAGATTTACAACTCAATGGGAGGCCTCGATCCGATGGGCAATCATGACCACGGCACGATGCAAGCGCACTCTAAAATGCGGGGAAGTGCGATCGCAGCCACACTCTCAGATACACCCCAAAACGCCCCTCAAATTCCGTCTAGAAAACTTGTTGCTCTAGGCGTCGGCGCTTCCCCAGAAAATGAAGACAAACCAGCAGACTTAGTTGTAAATGTCACAGGTTTGCAGTACGCCTGGATTTTTAGCTATCCAGAAAGCGGCGTTAGTTCCGGCGAACTGCATATGCCAGCAAACCGCGACGTACAGCTAAATATCTCAGCTCAAGACGTGCTGCACGCATTTTGGCTGCCGGAATTTCGCCTCAAACAAGATGCAATTCCCGGCCGGCCGAGCGAACTGAGATTTACACCAACTAAAACCGGCGAATACCGGGTTGTTTGTGCTGAATTGTGCGGCGCTTATCACGGAGCGATGAAAGCTGTAGCAGTCGTTCACACGCCCGAAGAATTCGACAGTTGGCTGCAAGAACAGCAAGTTGCTAGCAGTCAAAACTTAGAGCAAGCAGTTGCAGTCAATCCAGGGGAATTGTCAGACGGTGAATTTTTGGCTCCCTACGTCAGGGAAATAAAAATTAATTCCGAAACCCTAGAACAACTTCACCCAACTCATCACTAAAAATAGTCATTAGTTCCTGGCACTGGGTCTTTGACCCTGAGCTAATAACTAATGACTAATAACTAATGACTAATAACTATGACACAAGCACAGTTCCAAGAAAGTGCAAACACTGAGGCTCGCGGAACAGCGCCCGCCGATAGACATTGGCGCGACTACTTCACTTTTAATACCGACCACAAAGTCATCGGTATTCAATACCTAGTCACAACATTTATTTTCTATCTAATCGGCGGCGTAATGGCAACTTTGGTGCGAACAGAACTCGCCACCCCCGACTCCGATTTTGTCACCCCCGAACTCTATAACAGTTTATTTACTGTTCACGCGACGGTGATGATCTTCCTGTGGATTGTACCCGCCGGAGCCGGATTTGCTAACTTTTTGATACCCTTAATGATCGGGGCCAAAGACATGGCATTTCCCCGGCTAAATGCCGTTGCCTTTTGGATGATTCCCGTAGGCGGCGTGTTGCTATTGAGCAGTTTTTTGGTAGGAGCTCCACAGGCGGGTTGGACTTCCTATCCGCCTTTGAGCTTAGTTACGGCTCAAGCCGGAGAAGAAATTTGGATTCTCAGCGTTTTGATTCTGGGAACTTCTTCGATTTTGGGGGCGGTAAATTTTGCCATTACCATCTTTACCATGCGCGTTCCCAGCATGGGTCTCAATGATATGCCCTTGTTTTGCTGGGCGATGATTGCGACTTCAGCGCTGACTTTGATTGCTACTCCAGTCTTAGCAGCAGCTTTGATTTTGCTGTCGTTTGACTTGTTAGCGGGGACGGCATTTTTTAACCCGACTGGCAACGGCGATCCCATCGTCTACCAGCATTTATTCTGGTTTTATTCGCACCCGGCAGTTTACATTATGATTATGCCCTTTTTCGGGGTGATTTCAGAAGTTTTGCCGGTGCATTCCCGCAAGCCAATTTTTGGTTATTTGGCGATCGCATATTCGAGTCTCGCTATCAGCTTTTTAGGCTTGATCGTGTGGGCGCACCATATGTTTACCAGCGGCACTCCCGGCTGGCTGCGGATGTTTTTTATGATCACAACTATGATCATCGCCGTACCAACTGGGATTAAAATATTTAGCTGGTTGGCAACTATTTGGGGAGGAAAACTCCGGCTTGTCAGCGCGATGCTATTTGGGATGGGTTTTATCTCAACATTTGTCCTCGGCGGCATCACCGGGATCATGGTAGCTTCCGTACCTTTCGACATTCACGTTCACGACACTTATTTTGTCGTCGCTCACCTACACTACGTGCTGTTTGGCGGCTCAGTGTTTGGAATTTACGCTGCTTTTTACCACTGGTTCCCCAAAATGACGGGGCGGATGATTAATGAATTTTGGGGTAGAGTTCACTTTGTTTTAACCTATGTGGGCTTTACTGTAACTTTCCTGCCGATGCACGCTTTGGGTATGCAAGGAATGCCCCGGCGGGTGGCAATGTACGACCCGAAATTTACCACAATTAATGTCATTTGTACTGTCGGTGCTTATATGCTGGCAGTGTCTACAATCCCGTTTATCATTAATGTGATTTGGAGCTGGAGATATGGCCCGAAAGCAGGTGACAATCCTTGGCAAGCTTTGAGTTTGGAATGGATGACGACTTCGCCGCCCCCGATCGAAAATTTTGAAGGAGTGCCGGTATTGGCAACGGGGCCTTACGATTACGGCATGGAAAAAATTCAGAATACAGGGGAACGTCTCAGACTTAAGTTGAGGGAAAATGCCACTCGCAACGCCCAGAAAACAGGTATTCCTATTGCGGAGGCTCAAGCTTCAACTTTCTTTGGCGGTACTGCCACTTTGGTCGCTCCTGAATCAGAGATAGATGTTGATTCTCCTGCTGATGAAAGTCAAGATGGCGAATAGTTATTAGTCATCAGGCATTAGTCATTGGGAATTGTTGACGGTTGACGGTTGACGGTTGACTGTTAACTAATGACTGATGACTAATGCCAACTGACAACTGACAACTGACAACTGACAACTGACTTCTTCATTACCAATTTCTTATGCAAATTCCAGCGATCGATCCGACAAAAACAGCCCTAAATTACCACCACGAGGGCGAAGTAGAAGCACACGGTGTCGAGCATCCCGACCACCGAATGTTAGGTGTAATTGTCTTCCTGTGCGCTGAAGGCATGATATTTTTCGGTATGTTTGCCGCCTATTTGATTTATCGGGCGATGGCCCCCGTGTGGCCTCCTGAAGGTACGCCGGGGCGAGAGTTATTGCTGCCGGGAATTAATACGGTGATTTTGATTGCTAGCAGTTTTGTGATTCACAATGCTGATACTGCAATCAAAAAGAATGATGCCACCGGAATGCGGAATTGGTTGCTCGTAACTATTGCTATGGGCGCAGTTTTCTTGGCAGGTCAGGTTTACGAATACACTCATTTAGAGTTTGGCTTGACGACGAATTTGTATGCCAGTTGCTTTTACGTTTTGACTGCTTTTCACGGCTTGCACGTTACGTTTGGAGTGCTCCTGATGGCCGGTGTGGTGTGGCGATCGCGCGCGCAAGGTCACTATTCTAGCGAGCACCACTTCGGCATCGAAGCGACTGAGATTTACTGGCACTTTGTCGATGTGATTTGGATTGTTTTGTTTCTGTTACTGTATATTTTGTGATCCCAGAGGCTTTTTAACCTCTGCCACAAGAGATTTGTATGACCCCCAATTGGGGGTTTTTTTATTGTTTGGAAAGTGCGATCGACTTTCATAGGATCGCGAATTAAATAACTTACAATTTTAATTGTTATTGTGGGATGGGCGTCCCGCCCGTCCA